>JBKJXQ010000168.1:0-12563 GCA_046716235.1 Chitinophagaceae bacterium | reverse complement strand
TACCTACACCCGGAACCAGTAAAAAATGGTTGGGAATTATCTCACGGATGTTTACAAACTCCTCTGCCTGTGTAGCACCAACTACAAACATTAGGTTTTCATCATTACCCCATTTTGAAACTGTACGCAAAACCTTTTCATATAAATACTCTGCCCGCAAATGTGATTCACCGTTTTCACTCAGCAATTGTTTCAATTCAAAATCACTAGCCCCTTTGTTAGAAGTTAATCCGAGTACAATAGCCCACTTACCTTCATGTTGCAGAAAAGGTTTTACACTATCCTCTCCCATGTACGGAGCAACAGTGACAGAATCAAAAGGCAGGGTTTCAAAAAAAGCTTTGGCATATTGATCAGATGTATTTCCTATATCACCCCTCTTGGCATCAGCTATTTTAAAATGTTCATCCCCGATGTAATGAACTGTTTTTTCCATCGCCTCCCAACCTTTTACTCCCAATGCTTCATAAAAAGCCGTATTTATTTTATAGCTGACACATAAATCTTTGGTAGCATCAATGATGGCTTTATTAAATGCAAATACCGGATCGGGTTCTGATAAAAGATGTTTGGGGATTTTGGTAATGTCTGTATCTAAACCAACACAGAGATAAGATTGCTTATTGTAAATCTGTTCAATGAGTTGCTGCCTTGTCATGGATACGAAGATAAGTTTTAGTCCGAAAGTCAGAAAAGCCGGTAAGCCTGAAGTCGGGTTGGAACTAACAAACCAATCTCCTCAAAGTATCAGCAAATTTCCAAACTTCTTCAAAACTGTTATACAACGGCACAGGTGTCAGCCGTATCACATTCGGTTCCCGCCAGTCAACCATAACACCCTGCTTCATCAATCCATCATAGATTTCCTTACCTCGTTCAAGCATCAGCATAGATACCTGGCAGCCTTTTTCCTTTTCGTTTTGAGGAGTAATAAATTCAATTATTTTTTTAGTTGAAGCAGCATTTACTTCTTCCAGTAAAAACCATAAATAATTATTCAATAGTTTTCTTTTGACCTGTATATTTTGCCAGCCTGCTTCTTCAAAAATTTCTAATGAGGCCCTGTGGGTAGCATATAAAAAAAATGCAGGCGTACTTAATTGCCAGCCTTCGGCCCCCGCCATGGGATTAAAGCCTTTTTCCATTTTAAAACGTGTAGGCTTATCATAACCCCACCATCCGGCAAATCGTGGTAATTCTTTATCATGGTTTTTTTCATGAATAAAAACGCCACCAATAGCACCGGGACCAGAATTGAGGTATTTATAACTGCACCAGCAGGCAAAATCAACATTCCAATCATGCAAGTGTACTTCTACATTACCTGCGGCATGGGCTAAATCAAAACCAACCATTGCTCCGGCAGCTTTCGCTGCTTTTGTAATAGCTGCCATATCAAACAACTGGCCGGTATAATAATTAATACCACCAAATAAAACGAGGGCCGTTGAATCACCATGTTGCTGAATAACGGAAAGAATATCTTCTGTACGCAATGTATGCTCTCCTGCTCGGGGACATACTTCAATAACAGCATCAGCAGGATTGTAGCCATGATGCTTTACATGTGTTTCAAAGGTGTACTGGTCACTTGGAAATGCTTTGGCTTCGCAAATAATTTTAAATCGCTTCGAAGTTGGCCGGTAAAAACTTACCAGCATTAAATGAAGATTAACGGTAAGTTGATTCATCACCACTACTTCATGCGGCAACGCACCAACTATTTTTGCAAGGGGATGAATAAAATTATCATGATAATTCATCCACGGTTCGGGTGCATGAAAAAAACCTTCAACACCAAGGTTAGCCCAATCCTGCATAATCCTTTGGATATAATCATTAGCAGATTTTGGTTGTAGTCCTAATGAATTTCCGAGAAAATAAATCTGCTGTTGACCATTTACTTCGGGAATAATAAATTTATTCCGAAAATTTTTTAAGGGGTCAATTGCGTCTGATTGCTGTGCAAATGAAAGGGTGTTTTGGAACTGCATGATTATTATTTTTCGGCCTTATCCCTTACCTCCCGTGGCGTTAGGGAAAAGAAATTTATAATTATTCATTAAACAAATTGGGGTAGTCAGAAATAATTCCATCTACTCCCATTGCTTTTAATTTAGCTATCGCTTCTTTATCATTCACCGTCCAGGGAATGATTTTTATTTTTTTTGCATGGCATTTTTTTATCAACTCCGCATTCACTAATTGATAAGCGGGGCTGTAAATGGTTGGTATAAATCCTAAAGCTTTCAATTGTTCGGCCAAACTTCTTTTATCAACATCTTCAATCAGCATAGCTGTTTTAATTGCCGGATAATGCTGATGCAGATATTGTATAGTCCTGAAATCAAATGACTGAATTATTACTTGCTCTTCAATGCCCTTTTCTTTTATTACTGCCATCAGTAACTCTACAATCTCATCTGGCTTTGGATTGAACACACCATCAAATTCGGGATTGGTTTTTGTTTCAATACTATAAAAAGGGAAAGGTCTTCTTCTTGTCATCATAGCAGCATTCACACTGTCTATTACATCTGCCAGCAATGGTTTTGTTACTTTTATTTTTTGTTGCTGTGGAAAACGGGGATGCGGTTTCATTCCCACATCAAAGGTTTTTGTTTGTTCATACGTCATCCAATAAATATTGAATTTTCGTTCTTCCCTTGCTCCCATATATGTACCATCAGGCTTGGTAGTTATTTCCTGGCCAAACCATTGCTCATGTGATAAAATAACTTTTTTATCTTTTGTAATGACTATATCTAATTCAAGTGTAGTTACACCCAAATCCAATGCTTTCAACATAGCAGGAATAGTATTCTCCGGCATCAAACCACGGCAGCCACGATGGCCTTGTTTATCAAAGACAACAACATCTCCATCCCCTGAAGGTTTGTCTGCAAGCTTCTTTCCATTTGAACAACTCATAAGAAAAAGTAACAGTAAAAAAAGTGGTATCATTTTCATGAGGGGAATACTTTTGATTTTCGTTGTTCCATTATTTCAGCTATTATTTTCCCATCGCCTTCCTGCTTCTTTAATTCCTGTATGATATTATCATAGCTTTTTTCATTCCGGTTCTGGCTAAGTTTAAAAACATTTTCCATGGAAACAACTTCTATCTCAAATGGAACAATTGCTTTCATCAGCGGTTCAAGATAAGCCGGAGGTAAATTATCAAAAATAGTGGTTGAGCCCGGATTGTTATTTTCATAATGCATCGTAAGCCTTTTAAGAATAGCAACCAGCCCATCTCCACCACCAAAACTAATCTTCCCTTTTGCATGTACACTCATATAGTTCCAGGTGCTTGCCTGGTGCGGATCATCATACCATGTGCCACTAACATAAGTATGTGGACCGGTAAAGAGAGCCAGTATATTCTCATTTTGTACAAATGCTTTATGATGATCCGTATTCTTCATGATATGACCGGAAAGAAAAATTTTTCCATCCCTTTCATCAATGAAAACAGGTGCCTGTGTTGCAACGGGTTTGCTATTTGAATCGCACCCACTTAAGAAAGCAAAGGGATAATCTTTTACAAACTGAAGAACAATTGCTTTGTCTTCTTCTTTGAAATAAGGAAGGTTGTACATGAAAACTGTTTGAAGTTTAAGGTTTGAAACTTGAGGTTCTGCTAATGTAAATTTTCTTTCCCTTTGCCTACCTCATCAGTAGTATAAGATTTATTAATAACAAACCATAAACCAGAATGAAGAATACTACACTTTAAACAACATCAAACTTTATACTGTCTCTGCAATTTTCTCTGCACTGATATTTGCATTCCGCATAGCAATACTTCTTACCACATGAGCTGTAAATTCTTCAAAGGCTTTTTTTGTAACCGCATCATCACCCATCATGATGGGTACACCAATATCTCCACCTTCACGGATGCTTTGCACCAAGGGTATTTGTCCGAGGAAGGGTAAATCGTATTCATCTGCCAGTCTTTTACCACCATCTTTTCCAAAAATATAATATTTATTTTCAGGCAGTTCAGCTGGTGTAAAATAGCTCATATTCTCTACCAACCCGATAATAGGAACATTTAATTGTGCTTGTCCAAACATGGCAATTCCTTTCTTGGCATCAGCTAATGCTACATCCTGTGGGGTGGTTACAATTACTGCACCTGTTACTGGCACTGTTTGCATCAATGTTAAATGTATATCACCAGTGCCTGGCGGCATATCCACTACTAAATAATCCAGCTCATCCCAAAATACATCGCCTACAAATTGTTTTATCGCACTGCTAGCCATCGGCCCTCTCCATACAACGGCATTTTTTTCATCTACCAAAAATCCAATACTTATCAGCTTCACGCCATATCTTTCTATGGGAACTATCATTCCTTTTCCCCGTCCGACCGGGTCATCCGGGCGGGCCTCTATCTCCATCATCATTGGCCTTTCTCCTCTTACACCAAACATTATCGGCACACTCGGTCCATAAATATCTGCATCCATCAATCCTACTTTTGCACCACCCTGTGATAAGGCTAAAGCAAGATTAGCCGCCACGGTTGATTTTCCAACTCCACCTTTTCCGCTCACTACGGCAATAATATTTTTTACCCCGGGCAGCAACTTTTTATTATCGGTACGTTTTGTAGTAGTGTTTGAAGTGAAGTTCACTTTTACTACAGCCTCCTTATTCACCAGTATTTTTATAGCATTGGTGCAGGCCGTTTGCATCATATCCTTCATCGGGCAGGCAGGCGTAGTAAGTACAATAGTAAAAGAAACATTGTTGCCATCAATTTCTATATCCTTAATCATGTTCAGCGTTACCAGGTCTTTTCCTAAATCCGGCTCCTGTACATTACTCAATGCTGCTAAAATTTTTTCTGTTGTCATTTTTTATATAAACATTTTTTAAAAGACTATAGCCCAACCTGAATAAAATAAAGAGAAAAAAACTTCTGATAACAGATTTTCTCCGTAACATTTTTATAATGATCAGTAGCGGGGGTAAACTTGCATCGAAGATGATCAAAGCATCTGAAGCTGGTAAACAAAAAAAATCAGCTTCGCTTCTTAAAATAATAACACCGCTACCGCCCGTTCAAAATTTATATTTACTCCTATTACTGAATTAATTGTTAAAAGTCGTTATCAATGGCAAAGTTAACCATTGTACAGGGCAATTTGTTTTACGAAATCAGCAACTTGTCTTTATTTTTGACGCAGTGAAGAAAATTATACTTTATACTGTTTTACTCCTTTTTATTATTCCGCAGATGGCAAAAGCCCAGTTTGAATCGTCCCGTGATTCGGTGGTGCAATTGTATGGAGTTATTATGACGGCAGACAGCCTGGTGGGGATACCGGCCGTAAGTGTTATGGTAAAAGGGCAAAACCGCGGAACCATTTCTAATTCGCAAGGTGTTTTTTCCATCGTTGTATTGAAAGGCGACCAGGTAGAATTTACCCATGTTACTTACAAACCGAAAACAATTTCTATCCCCCGTAATCTGGAAGGCAATCAATATAGCATTGTACAATTGATGGTGATAGATACGGTTTATCTTCCGGCCACTATTTTAAAACCCCGGCCTACTGCAGATCAGTTTGCCCGTGACTTTGTTAATAATAAAGTACCGGATGATAATATTGAAATAGCCCGGCAAAATCTTAGTCCGGCCAAACGGCGGGTCTTGTTACGTACCGTTCCCGGTGATGGCGGTGAAGCTACCCGCATTCAAATGAATAAAATTGCTAACCGTGCCGTGTACCAGGGACAGACTCCGCCACAAAATATTTTTAACCCTGCAGCCTGGGCCGATTTTATACAATCGTGGAAGCGGGGTGATTATAAGAATAAGAATTAAAAGCCCTTTTCCCCAACGGGATATTTCAATCAATAGTCTTTGTCGATTATATAATTTTCTTACAGTAATTAATTTATTTATTTAGCCAGCTGATGTTATTCATAGCATCTTAGTTGCGGCGCTCCGTTCCGGGTTCTGTTCATTGATCAGCAATTGGAAGCATTGCCGTAATGGTTTCGCCCTGCTGAGGCGGGGAGGAATCTGAAATGCTTACATTTGATTTTCAAATAATCACTCACTACTCCCTTAAATGAAGTTCAACAAACTTCTCTTTAGGAGCAAAAGAAAATTTAATCGTTATGACTATAACCGGGGGTATTTCCGTCATCGGCGCAGGCACTATGGGCAATGGCATTGCACATGTATTTGCACAAGCTGGTTTTAAAGTAACCATTGTGGATATTTCACTGGCCCAGCTTGACAGGGCTGTTGCTACCATTACCAAAAATCTTGATCGCCAATTAAGCAAAGGAACTATTACGGAAGAACAAAAAAAAGCAACGCTGGCCAATATTACTATTGAGACCAATATGATTGAAGGAGTGAAAGAAGCACAATTAGTAGTAGAAGCGGCAACAGAAAATATAGAAATGAAGTTGCAGATTTTTGATCAGCTGGATGCTTATGCACCGAAAGATGCCATTTTAGCTACCAACACATCCTCTATTTCTGTTACTAAAATAGCTGCTGCCACGGGCCGCCCGGGAAAAGTTATTGGTATGCACTTTATGAACCCCGTACCGGTGATGAAGCTGGTAGAAATCATTAATGGTTATACTACTAAAAAAGAAGTGACCGACAGCATTGTTGAACTGAGCAAACAACTGGGCAAAGTGCCCTGCGTAGTAAATGATTATCCCGGCTTTATTGCCAACCGCATATTGATGCCGATGATAAACGAAGCTATCTATAGCTTGTATGAAGGGGTTGCCGGTGTAGAAGAAATCGATACAATAATGAAATTGGGTATGGCCCACCCGATGGGACCTTTGCAACTCGCTGATTTTATTGGTTTGGATATTTGCCTTTCCATTTTACATGTATTGAACGATGGCTTTGGCAATCCTAAATATGCACCCTGCCCGCTATTAGTAAATATGGTAGCAGCAGGTAAGCTGGGAGTAAAAACAGGAGAAGGATTTTATTCTTATACGCCGGGGAGTAAAGAGTTGGTGGTGAGTGGGAGGTTTAAGTAATTAGTATACCTCCAGATAAAAACCACGCTACCATATTACATTGGGCAGTGTACCGGGCTTTTGAAAAGTTTAAAACAAAGACACATTAATATACCTCAACCCGGTCACATCAAGCAACAATAAATAAGCAAGTCAGTTTTTAAAAGCATTACTCGTCCGTATTCAACTGCTGGTGTTTTGCGTTGGCGGCAATGTACATAGCAAATGCAGCCAGGGCTGTATCTTTCAACAGACTTACCAATGCCATCTGTCGCATTTCAGCATTACCGGAATCTTTGTAATTAGGCCAATGAACGGCTACTACAAAAATCAATAATAAAGCTGCTAACAGATAGCCGGCTAATGATACGAATCGATTAACGATAAAAGCCATTCCGGCAAGAATAAAAGCAACGCCAACAACATAAACCCAGACGATGCCTCCCGGGAGATAAGGGGGTACATAAACCAACATGTTTTCCGGGTGCTTAAAATGTTGAATGCCGAAAACAATCATCACGGCAGCCAATAGCCAAATAGCTATGCGGGAAATAATGTGCTGATTCATAAAAAGAGCTTTAGAACTATAAGTTACGGATTTCCTGAAAGAATATTTTTATTTTTTTTACCCCAGATTTAATTTGCCGCTTCTTATATCTCAATTTATATGCAGTTTCAACGCCACGCCACGCAGATCATTGAGTTTATACAACACCTCTTCATGATGTATTTTGGGTATTCCCAGTTCCAATAAACAGAACAATTGTATTTCCTGTTTTATAATAATACAATCAAATTGTTTTACCACTTTCATTACCTCATTCATCTGTGTATAATCAAACTGCAGTTGATAATTTACAAGTACTGGCTTACGAACCAATGCTGTTAATTGTAATGCCAGTGCTGCTACAGATTTATAAGCATTTATTAATCCCGGTACACCCAATAAAGTGCCGCCAAAATAACGTACAACTACAATCAGCACATCAGTTAACTGGCGGCTATCTATTTGCCCAAGGATGGGTTTGCCCGCAGTACCGGAAGGTTCTCCATCATCACTTACCCGGTAATTCATTCCATCTAAACCAATACGATAAGCAAAACAGTGATGGACTGCTTTAGGATGTTCTTTCTTTAGCAAAGCCAGCTTTTCTTTAAATTCAGCAGCATCGGCTATAGGAAAAGTATAAGCAATGAATTTGCTTCCTCTGTCTTTAAATTCTGCAATGGAAGCTGTTTCAATGGTATTAAAATAATCGGGAACCATAATCAGAGGAAGTAGTTAGTCAGTAATCATTAATCTGTTTCCAGGTATTTATATATTTCTATTATATCTGAAAGTAGTTTCTCTTCATCTGTTTTTTTTTCAGCTTTCAATATAGGTGAAGTAAGGCCCTTATTAATTACCAATGTTGAATTCGTAATAATCCTTGCTTCATCCCAACATCTTTCATCAATAAATGATTGCAACAACTTTGCACCACCTTCTACCATCACACTTTGAATATTAAATTGATAAAGACTGCCAAGTAATTGAGGAAGCAGGGGAATGTTTTTTTTTATCTGGCAAAAAATAAGATTCTCCTGTTCTTCCTGTTTAACAGTATTAAAAACGATAGTCTTTATTTCACGGTTAAAGAGTTTCAAGGAAGCAGGTAATTTCAAATCCATATCCACCAGCAACCTAATGGGTGAAGGGCCGGGCCATAATCGTGTTGTCAATTCGGGATTATCCAGCAGTGCCGTATTTGTTCCTACCAATATCGAAGCTTCTTCACTCCGCCATTTGTGTACTAAGCGATTAGTGTATTCATTGCTTATCTGTAATCTGGAATTATCAGCCTCTTCGGAAACCTCCCTCCTTTCTAGATGAGAGGTTTGTGAGGATGATATAAAGCCATCTCCTGTTTGTGCCCATTTCAAAATAATATATGGTCGTTGTTTTGTATGAAATGTAAAAAATCGTTTATTCAATTCTTTACATTCATTTTCTAACACCCCTGTTTCAACATTCGCTCCTGCTGCTTTTAATTTTTCAATTCCCTTTCCATTTACCGCTGCAAAAGGATCCCGGCAACCAATAACAACTTTTGGAATTTTCTGTTGAATAATTAAGTCAGTGCAGGGCGGGGTTTTACCAAAATGAACACAGGGTTCCAGCGATACATATAAAGTTGAATGAGATAGAAAGTTTCTGTCCTCTTCTTTTACAGAAGCAATACAATTTACTTCGGCATGCGCTTTTCCATATTGCTGATGCCAACCTTCTCCAATAATCCTGTTTTGATATAACAGAACAGCCCCCACCATCGGGTTGGGTGCTACAAAACCGGCACCCCTGGCAGCCAACTCCAGGCAGCGTTGCATATATTTTTGATGAATATCCAAGACTGCAAATATAACCCATTCCACCAGCGAAGAAGGATTCACAATTGCTCATTCACAATCGCTTTGTATGTTTGCTATAATGACAATTCAAGCAGCCATACAACATAGTATTGAGCAATTAAAAACAATTTATACAGAAGGTGAAGCTATGGCCATTACTAACCTGGTAATTGAAAATCTTACCGCCTTCAGATTAACAGACGGTCATTATGAAAAAGAAAAAACATTTTCTCCTGAACAGTTATCTCATCTCAATAATATACTGGAACGATTGCGGACTCATGAACCAGTACAGTATGTATTAAACGAATCATGGTTTTATGGTTTTAAATTTTATGTTGACAGGAATGTTTTGATACCTAGGCCGGAAACGGAAGAACTGGTGGAATGGATTATTGCTGATTGTAAATTCCCTATCGATGATTTAAAAATATTGGATATTGGAACTGGCAGTGGCTGCATACCCATTACTTTAAAAAAAAAGCTTCAAAAACCTAAAGTCTGGAGTTGCGATATAAGTGAAGAAGCATTGCAGGTAGCCAAAAAAAATACTGTTGAACTTGATACAGATATAAATTTTCTTCAACTCAATTTTCTGGATAAGCAGCAATGGCAGCGATTACCTCGTTTCGATCTTATCGTCAGTAATCCCCCTTATGTTCCCAAAAAAGATAAAGTGGAAATGAAAAATAATGTGTTGGAATATGAACCTGCTACAGCTTTATTTATACCGGATAATAACCCACTTGTTTTTTATATTGCTATTGCTGAATTTGGCAAAACACATCTTAACAAAAAAGGAAATATCTACCTCGAAATTCATGAAAGCATCGGAGAAGCTATAATAAACCTATTCCAGGAAAACGGTTACACAACAGCATTAAAAAAAGATATGCAGGGAAAAGACAGGATGGTAAAGGCGGCTTTATCCTGAGCAATGATAGCATTAATCAATCCTTGCCACCACTTTCGCAGTATCTCTCTTTGCAATCCGCATAATGCGGAATACTTCACCATAGTAAGCTGACGTATCTGCATTAATTACAACAGTGGGTGTATCTACAAAAACTTTATATTTTCTTATCTCTTTTATCAGCATCGAATCAAAAATATTGGATTCGATTTTTGTGGTGCCAATAAAATATTCCTGGTTTTTATTGATAGAAACCATGATGTTCTGTTTCGCCTTGGTATCCTTTGTACCACGGGGCAAGCCTACCTTTACTACATTAGGATTAGCCAATGTTGCCACAATAAGGAAGAACATCAACAGGATAAAGAGAATATCATTTAATGAGTCCGTAAAAACCTCACCGGATTCACCTTTATGTTTTTTTCTGAATTTCATTCGTATAGTTTAGCGGGTAGGTTCTTGTAAAATATCGAGAAAGTCAGAGGAGGCTGCCTCCATTTTATTCGATGCTTTGTCTATCTGTGTATTCAGGTAACTGTAAGCAAGGTAAGCGCAGAGACCGATTACAAGCCCTGTAATAGAAGTAATTAACTTGGTGTAAATACCACCCGCAATAGTGCCAACTTCAAATTCATTTGAATTATTAATACGGGAAAATAATTGCATAAGCCCTACCAATGTCCCTACAAATCCGAAAATTGGAGCCGCTTTTGAAACAACTGAAAGAAATCCGAGATTTTTTTCCAGTTTATACATTTCCAGCTGCCCTACATTATCCATACTTTTTTCTATACTATCAAGTGGTTTGCCAATACGTTGAATGCCTTTGTCGATTATACGGGCAACAGGAGTATTATTATTCTTCGCAAAATTTCTTGCCGCTATAACATTTCCACTAACAATATTATCCCTGATAATATTCATAAAATTGTCGTCAATTTTAGCTGCATTGCGGATAGCAATGGTACGTTCTGCAAAAACATATACAGCAAACAATAACATTACGGCAAGAGGAATCATTATCCATCCTCCCATTTTTAATAATTCAAAAAAACTTAATATGCCATCGTGGTTGCTGTCGCCGGTTGCAAACTTTGTTACATTTTGTAAAGTGTCTGTAATCTGTAATAGGTCAATCATGTGTATGCTTCTTTAGGTGTAAAAGTAGGTGATGCCTGTTAATTAGTTTTTACCTGGTTTTCAACAGTCCTTGATAACGTTTGCAAGAACGAGAAAAATAATGCCACGTTGTGTATGATACTGAAGTTTTAGAGTTATTTAACAGCAAATGTCAAAAAAATTAAGCAGGATAAAATTATCTCCCCATAATAAATAAAAAATCCGAAAGACTTTTCAATTAGTATGAACTGTCTTTCGGACTTACGATCTTATCTGCTTCCGGTACTTTCTTTCAATTTATTTATCTGTTCCTGCCTGTTTTACCATCAGGGCTTGTATCTGCTTCATAGTTTTTTCCATTCCATCGGCACTGCCATCAAGGAATATTACATTGCCCTTTCCATATTCTGCAAAGTTTTTAACCGCTTCTGTCCACATACTAAATAAAATTACATTAGTATCCAGATTGGCCTGCTTCATTTGTTCAGCCGCTTCTGTCATACCTTTTGCTACTTCCTGGCGGAATAAGGCCACCCCTTGTCCCCGCAACTGTGCTGCTGTTCTTTCTGCTTCAGCAGATATTTTGATAGAATTACCTTCTGCTTCTGCAGCTTTTGTCTTCGTTATTAATAAGGCCTGACCTTCATTTTCCGCCGCAGCTTTGAGGTTGTTGGATGCCACTACTTTGCTCATTGAATCAAGAATGACTTTATCAAACGTAATATCGTTGATCTGCAAATCCAGCAAATGATACCCCCATTCTTCCAGTGTATGATCAATTTCAACTTTTACATATTCTACAATTTCACGACGCAATCCCAATACTTCTGCCTGCTTTTTTGTTGCAACAAAAGAACGGATATTACCTTCAATCGTTCTGATAAGGGCCTGCATTAAATCTTTATCACTGATAAATTTGAAAGCTACTTTCTTTATGGTTTCTTCATTGGCATTTTGTACTGCAAAAAGCATCATTACTTTAAAATATACATTTGCCTGATCCTGGGTTACAGCCTGAAACTCTAACTCAACGGACCGGTTCTGAATAGAAAGCTTTTTATAAATCTGCTCAATCAGCGGTATTTTAAAACGGAGACCGGGGCCGGCAATCCTTCTGTATTTC
>JBKJXQ010000167.1:0-3809 GCA_046716235.1 Chitinophagaceae bacterium | reverse complement strand
ATTGTAGATGGTGTTCGTTTAAATAATGCTATTTACCGATCAGGGCATTTACAAAATGCCATTACTGTCGATCAGAATATGCTGGAACGGGTAGAAATAATGTATGGACCTGCTTCTACTATTTATGGAAGTGATGCATTAGGCGGAATTATACATTTTCGTACCAAATCGCCAATATTAGCACCTGACAATAAAAAAATAAAAACAGGTGGAACCGGGTTTATTCGCTTTAGCTCTGCCAATGAAGAAAAAACCGTTCATACTGATGTAAGCATCGGTGGTAAAAAAATTGGATGGCTACAGTCATATACTTACAGTGATTTTGGCGATATGAAAATGGGTAATGTGTATCGGGATAAATATAAAAACTTTGGAAGACGTTCACAGTATATTGAAACTGTTAATGGGGTTGACCGGCTGGTAACAAACAACGACGACAGAGTGCAGCATTTCTCCGGTTATCGTCAATGGGATATTACACAGAAATTATTATTGAAGCAAAGTGACAAAACATCACATCAATTAAATTTTCAATATTCCAGTTCATCCAACGTTCCCAGGTATGATCGTTTACAGGATGTAAAAAACTTCGGGGGCTCCATTGGAACAACTTTACGATTTGCTGAGTGGTTTTATGGGCCACAAACAAGATTTATGGGAGCTTATGAAGCATCTCTTATAAAAACCGGGTTTTTAGATGCCATAAAAATTAATCTGAATTACCAGGACATTAAAGAAAGTCGCCAGCAAAGGGAATATCTCCGTTATGACCGTTTCGATAGCAGAAGGGAGCATGTAAAAGTTGCTGCCTTTAATATTGATGGCAGAAAAATATGGGATAAACATGAATTGACGATGGGGATTGACGGGCAGCTAAATGATGTAAAATCTGTAGCTGATCGTACCAATCTTACTACGGGTGCTGTTACCAAACTGGATACCCGCTATCCTGACGGTATAAATAAAATGAATTTCATTGGCCTTTATGCGCAACACCTGCTAAAATTGAAAGAAGGGAAATTAGTGATCAATGATGGAATTCGTTTTCAATTGATCAGACTGCATTCAACCGTAATTGATAATTCATTTTTAAATTTACCCGTTACAGATATTAAAGAAAACCCCTTTGCTGCTACGGGAAATTTGGGTGCAGTATATATGCCAACAAATACAATACGTATTACCGGGAATTTATCGTCTGGTTTCAGGGCTCCTAATATTGATGATGCAGGCAGGATATTCGAATCAAGTACTGCCATTAAAAGAGTGATTATTCCTAATACTAAAATCAATCCGGAATACACTTATAATTTCGACCTGGGTTTTTCACACACTATCCGGAAAATTGTCAGAGTTGAAGTAACGGGATTTTACACCTTATTCAAAAATGCAATAGCTACAGCCCCATTTCAATTAAACGGGCAGGATTCAATTGTTTACAATGGAGTTAAATCTGCTGTGTATGCTAATCAAAATATAAACAAAGCTTTTGTCCGGGGAATTAATGCACGGCTGAAAATTGAATTCAGTAATAAAATAGCATTTGATAATACAGTGAACCAGACGTATGGACGATATGTAAACCCTAATGGAACTAAAAAACCTCTGGATCATATACCTCCTGTATTTGGCAAATCCAGTCTTACATTCAATGATAAAAAAATCAGCATTGAACTATACATAATGTACAACGGCTGGAAAAAAATTAAAGATTATAATCCTGATGGAGAAGATAACGGGCAATATGCCACAGCAGATGGCATGCCTTCATGGATTACTTTTAACTGGAGAGGGAGTTATGCTTTTACTAAAAATATAACTCTCCAAGCTGCTGTTGAAAATATTGCTGATAAAAATTACAGATATTTTGCCTCCGGATTTTCTGCTCCGGGGAGAAATTTTGTTGTAGCAGTGAGAGTGGTTTTCTAATAAAAATCAAAACACAGGCGGTTTCTCTGAAGGCAGCACCTGTCTGAATTGAGAAAAGGTGAGAGGGTTATCTGGTATTGAGGCCATTCTATTTTTTTATAGTTTGTTTCCTGTAGATTATTTAATTTATATGGCAATTTCAAAAACATTTAAATCTCTCACCTCTCTAAGTCCTTAAGAAGCCCAGTTATTGGGTAAAAAATAGTTTCTCACCCCTTTAAAATTTTACAATCCCATGCAGCATTTGTTTAGTAAAATTGTCTAAATTACAGGCAACCACGGTTAAGTTATGACGGAGGAAGCTATAATTAAAGGTTGTTTAAAAAATGATGCCATAGCCCAACGGGAAATGTACAATCGCTACAGCCCGAAAATGCTGGCTGTTTGCTATCGTTTTGCACACAACCGGGAAGATGCGGAGGATATGTTGCAGGAAGGTTTTATTAAGGTGTTTTTACAAATGCACACTTTTGAAAACCGGGGAGCATTTGAAGGCTGGATAAGAAGGATAGTGGTTCACACCTGTATTAATATCCTGAAGAAAAATAAAAAATTCAATGAAAGTGTCGATATTATTCATGCCACCGGGGTGCAGGTAAGGGAAGAAAGTGTGCCGGCAATTATTCAGGCAAAACAGGTGGTAGAATGTATAAGGATGTTACCAATTGGATATAGAACAGTGTTAAATCTGTATGCAGTGGAAGGTTATAGTCATCGGGAAATATCCAATCTGCTTGACATTGAAGAAAGCACAAGCCGCAGCCAATATACAAGGGCCAAGGCAATGCTGGAAGATATTTTGATTCGTAAAAGAATATTACAAAAACCAAAACATCAAATGGATTGGCTTGCCGCCGTTAGCCAGAGATAGTTTTAATCGTACCCAAAATAGCTGACTGGTTATGGAGAGTAATTTTAATAATAAAGATTTTGAGCAGTTTGTCAAACAAAATGCTGATCAATACCGGATGTTTCCCTCTGAGAAAGTGTGGAACGGTATTCATAATACCTTGCATGCCCGCAGACGTTGGTATGGCATCGGACTTACCCTGTTAGTGCTAAGTACAGTAGCTGTAACCTGGGTAATGTTATTAAGCCCTGCTGGTAAAAAGCAACTATCTGCCAATACCATTTCCAATGCCGAAATAAAAAAACAATCTGCAACAAAAACCCCAACAAATGGCGTTGCAATTTTTTCACCTTTAAAAGTTGCTGTATCACCACCTATTGCTGATGCTGGCTCTGTGCTTACTACTTCCAATAATTTTTTCGTGGCCGATGCTATCAGCCCATTGAAGGATGAAGAATACGAAACTTTACCTCGTATTGCAGAAAAGGAATTTAAATCTGCCGCCTCATCAACTATTACAAATCATCAGGAAAATATTTCTAGTACATCATCCCTAAACTTTGAGAAACCAATAGTATATAACAAAGCTGTTGTTTCGCCAGTTGTAAAAAATATGTATGAGCCAAGGCCTGATAATTTATTGGTAAGTTCAGCCATTTCAAAAGAAGAAATACTATTACCAGACAATATAGCTACACAGGAAAAAAATATCACTTCTCAGCACATTGAAACTTCGGTTAACTCTTATTCGTTAGTATCAAAGAGAAAAAAAATAATATGGCAAATTTATTTTTTACCCACTATTAGCTACCGCAAACTTGCAGAGAATAAAGATTTTCTTATTAGTACGCAGCAAATTACTGCGAGCAGTCCGTTGAATTCTGCCGTTACCAATAACATTAATGAAGTGGTAACTCACAAACCTGATATAGGTCTTGAATTAGGTTTTAACGTTGGATATCCGCTCAGCAGAAGAATAAAATTAACTGCCGGGTTGCAAATGAATATTAGTAAATACGATATCAAGGCA
>JBKJXQ010000166.1:0-4395 GCA_046716235.1 Chitinophagaceae bacterium | reverse complement strand
ACGCTGTACAGTGTGATTGAGAGTGCAATTGTCATCAGTAGTATTCGTTACTTTATATGAATGATTACCAGACGCATCCACATTAAAGTCAATCGTCTGACCCATCGCCTGCTGGCTAATATTATTTTTTACCCGGATAAATACATCAAATATTTGTCCTTGTTCAAATTTCAGTTTGCCCGAAACTTTCTGGCTGATTGCCATTGAAGAAATAGCGATGAAGGAGAGAAGTGAAAAGAATTGTTTCATAGTACTTATAGATAATTTTCAAATTTGACGATTCTTCCGGACAAACCTTACGAAACTGTGAAAAACTTTGTTAACTTATCGTATTAATCCATGTATATTTTCATCTGAACTTCCTATTTTTAATCATTTTTATTCTTATTTTTTATCATGCCTGTAAGTAAAATATTCATCTTACCTGGAAAATGAGAAAGTTATAGTCAAGAAAATGTGCCTGGTTTTTTCAATGATGGATTTCTTAAAGTATCCCCGACCCTAAACAATATAAAGAATAATAAATGAACCCACATGCACCTGCTTTTATAAAACTGATGAAACATCCTGTTAAGTTCAGCTTGTTCCTGTTTTTTAAATTGCCCAGTGCTTTTTTTGCAGGTGTTCGGTTGCGGGATATTGATGCCATTCATAGCCGGATAACAGTTCCTTTCAAATGGTTTTCACAAAATCCTTTTAAGTCAACTTATTTTGCCTGCCTGGCTATGGCCGCAGAAATGAGTACAGGTGTTTTAGGATTGATGCAGTTATATTAACGTAAACCTGCTATTTCAATGCTGGTAATAAAACTTGAAGCAGCATATTTTAAAAAAGCTGTTAATCGCACCAGTTTTGTTTGTGAGGATGGTGAATTGATAAAAACTGCCGTTAACGAAACCATTGCTACAGGCGAAGCAAAAGTAGTAAGAACGAAATCAGTTGGTAAGAATAAAGAGGGAGAAGTAGTCGCAGAGTTTTATATTACATGGTCATTTAAAGCAAAATCAAAATAATGAAAATTGCATTTCACGGCGCAGCCAGAACAGTTACCGGTTCTAAACATTTACTGACTTTAAAAAATGGTAAAAAAATATTACTGGACTGCGGTATGTTCCAGGGATTGGGAGCAGAAACAGATTTGCTCAACCGTAGTTTTGGTTTTGATCCCAAAGAAGTGCATGTCATGATTCTTTCTCATGCACATATAGACCATAGCGGTTTGATACCACGGTTGGTACAGTTGGGTTTTGAAGGAAAAATATTTTGTACTCCGGCTACAAAAGATTTGACTACCGTATTATTAGAAGATTCGGCTGAAATTCAGGAAGATGATATTAAGTATAAAAATAAACGTCGTGCTGCAGAAGGCTTACCGTACCTGATGCCTCTATATACTATTGAAGATGCAAAAAGAGCAGTCACTCACCTGGAAGAAAAAAATTATGGTCAATGGTTTGATGTGATAGATGGGGTGCAGGCAATGTACACTGATGCCGGACATATTATAGGAAGTACCTGTGTTCATGTAAAAGTGAAAGAAGAGGGAAAAGAAATCCGCATTACTTTTAGCGGTGATGTGGGCCGCTACCGGGATGCGATACTTAAATCTCCGGAAACATTTCCGCAGGCGGACTATATACTTCTCGAATCTACGTATGGAAACAGCCTGCATGATAATAATGTTACCACACCTGATATGTTTTTACGTTGGATAGAAAAGGCTTGTCTGCAAAAAAAAGGAAAACTGATTATGCCGGCATTTAGTGTGGGCCGCACACAGGAATTGTTATTTGCATTAAATCAACTTGAGGTGGAAAACAGGTTGCCCGACCTTGATTATTATGTAGACAGCCCGTTGAGTGTAAAAGCCACAATGATTGTAAAGAATTATCCGTCATACTTTAATAAAACGATTCAAAAACTAATGCAAACAGATAATGATCCGTTTGCATTTAAAGGATTAAGGTATATCCAGACGGTAGACCAATCGAAGGCACTCAATTTTCAGAATGGACCGATGGTGATTATTTCTGCCAGCGGAATGGCCGATGCCGGCCGGGTGAAACATCATATCAGTAATAATATTGAAAACAGCCGCAATACAATTTTATTAACTGGTTACTGCGAACCCCGTTCTTTGGGTGGAAGATTAATGGCGGGGGAAAAAGAGGTGGGCATTTATGGAGTGAAGCATGAAGTAAATGCTGAAATAGGTGCTATTCGCAGTATGAGTGCCCATGGTGATTATGAAGATCTGAGTCAATGGCTGGCCTGCCAGGATAGTAAGCAGGTAAAAAAATTATTTCTTGTACATGGTGAATATAATGTGCAGCAGGATTTTAAACAAAAGCTTGTTAAAAAAGGATTCCTCAATGTTGAAATTCCTGAGCAACATTTTGAAACAGGCCTTTCCTGATACATTTTTATCTCTTGAATTTTTTAATATAGCTCTTAGTAATATTAAAAAACAATTCATGTCACCTTAGTGTCATCAACGTATTTTTATCCAACTACTTTCTTACAGTAAGTAAACAATACTTTCACATCTTATTAATAAACCTTGCATGTTTTTTGCGTTTATAGATAGACAATAAACTTGTTTAACAATTAAACGAAAAAAATTATGAAAAGAAACTTGAAATGGGTGGTAGCGGGTATCGCCTCAGTGTTTGTGTTGGCAAGTTGTTCTTCCACAGCACACATTGAAAAAGACGATGACACCGATTTTAGCCGCTATAAAACCTTTGCATGGATTGATAAGGATGGTGAAGGAAAAGAGGACCTTAACAGGAATAATGACCTCACCGAACAAAAGATCCGCAATGCTGTCAATAAGGAACTGGAGAAAAATTCCGGATGGCGGGAAGTTAAAAACAAACCTGATGTAACGCTTAGTTATGATGTATTGGTAGAAAGATCTACTAAGGAAAGTACCAATCCTGTTTACTCAAATCCTTATTCAAGGGTTGTGTATAATCCTTATACCCGTCGCTACACTACTATTTATTATCCTTCCAGATTTCAAGGATATGAAAGAGATGAGCGGATGATAAAAGAAGGTACAGTAACAATTTCAATGATTGATACAAAAACTGATAAAACAGTGTGGCAGGGCTGGACAACTGATGAAGTAAACAGCAAAAACCTGACAACTAAAGAAATTCAGGGTAGTATAAGGTCAATCTTTAAAAAATTTGATGTAGCGAAAAACTAATAATTTGGATTGGACGGTTTTTAACAAAGCCCTTCGCTTATTAGCGGGGGCTTTTTTTTATAAGATGGTCTGATGGAATTTTATTTCAAGAATAGTTGCAATACAAGAACTCCTGTTAATCCCATTATAGAAATAACTGTTTCCATTACGGTCCATGATAGAAATGTTTGTTTTAAGGACAGCTTAAAAAATTCTTTAAACATCCAGAACCCAGAGTCGTTAATATGAGAGCCAAAAACACTGCCGGCTCCTACCGCCAATACCATTAGTTCAGGTGATACTCCACTTGACACTACCAGTGGACCCACCACTCCCGCCGCAGTTATACCGGCAACAGTAGCCGAACCGATCATGACCCGTAACAGGGCAGTTATCATCCAGGCAAAAATTAAAGGCGGCATCTGCCATTTACTGCTGAATGATGCAATATAAGTTCCCGTGCCGCTATCAATAAGTACTTGTTTGAAAATACCACCTGCTGTGATGATTAATAATATCATTGCAATTCCTGCTACTGCTTCATTCATCCATTGCATTACCGTTTCCATTGACTTGCCGCCACGTATACCGAAATGATAAATGGCAATAAGCACCGCAATTAAAAGGGCAATAGTAGAATCGCCGATAAATAAAAATATTTTTCTTACCAATGAATTTTCGTCTAAAAAATTACCAGCTATTACTGCAAGGGTTATTAATAGTACAGGAAGTAATGCTATAAAAAAACTTGGAAAAGCAGCGGGTAATTTTTTTTCTGCCAGCGAAGGTGCTGTAGAAGGAACAGCAGTTGCAGTAGTCTTTATTTTTTGCAACAAATTTCCTAATAACGGCCCCGCAATTATAACCGTAGGTACTGTAATAAGTATACCATAGAGTAATACTTTTCCCATATCTGCATTAAAAGCATTTACCAATACTACTGGTCCGGGATGTGGTGGCAAAAAACAATGTGTAGCTGATAATGCTGCTGCCATTGGAATGGCTATATATAATAAGGGTAAAGCGGTTTTTCTTGCAAGTGTAAATACCAGCGGAACCAAAATGATAAAACCTGCATTATAATAAAGGGGTATGCCAATTAAAAAACCAGTGAGCAGTACTGCCCATTGAATATATTTTACACCAAATCCATTAATTAATGTGGTGGCTATTTTTTCCGCAGCACCACTAATTTCTAATAT
>JBKJXQ010000165.1:0-4738 GCA_046716235.1 Chitinophagaceae bacterium | reverse complement strand
CACCGTTTAACCTGGGTGCTTTATTAGGAGACCGCATCCGCATGAGTGACTGGTACACTAATCCCAATGTTTTTATCCGATCCTTAGCAACAAGAGGTTCTATGGGTGGCCTGCATCCAAAGATTATAGAAATAACCGACCTGCTGAAGGCCTTTAAATTTGATAATATAATTATAGAAACCGTGGGGGTGGGACAAAGTGAAATTGAAATTGCCGGTCTGGCCGATGTTACGGTGGTAGTGGTAGTACCTGAAGCTGGCGATGAAGTGCAAACTATGAAAGCCGGGTTAATGGAGATAGCCGATATTTTTGTTGTAAATAAAAGTGACCGGCCTGATGCTGATACTTTTGTAAAAAACCTGCAGCAAATGCTGGCCCCCACTTTCAGTAAACATTATAATGAAGTGCCGATTGTAAAAACGGTGGCTTCGCAAAAAGAAGGCGTAAAAGAACTCCTTGAAATTATAACGCATCAATTACAAAAAGCACATCTTACTGATAAAACATTCTGGCTACTCGCCGAGAGAGCCTTTTATCTGATTGAACAAAAACGAATGAAGGGAATTGATAAAGTAATGCTGAAAAAAGAAATTGAAACAGCCTACACGAAAGGCCATTTTAATCTGTATAAATTTATTGCCAATAAATAATTTGCTGGAAACTAATCCCTGTTATTCTTCCACCACCTGAAGCCGATATAACCTACGATGGCAAATGGAGCGAAAGCAAGATAAAGTATTCCGGAGTTCATCCCCTGAGCCGGCTTTTCACCGAGTTGCTGTGCTGTCCTGGTACAAATGGAGCATTGGGCAGATGCAATACCCGGAAGTAGTGAATAATAAATGATGAAAGATAATATCAAAACCGACTTATTCATGCTGCTGATTTGAGATGTTAAAATACAACGAAAAAAATCTTTCATTGTTTAAAAAAGAAACAAAAAACCCGTTTTACTTATAGCAAAACGGGTTTATAATAAATAGTTCCGAAGTTACACAGCCTGTGAACTCATTTTCTTTGTTTGTTTAAGTCTTTCGTTTTCATCCAGCACCACTTTGCGCATACGGATAAAATTTGGAGTGACTTCAATACACTCGTCCTGCTGAATATATTCCATACACTCTTCCAGGCTCATGAGTGTTTTTGGAGCAATCCGTGTATGATCATCACTACCACTGGCACGGTGGTTTGTTAATTTCTTTGGTTCAGTAGCATTTACTACCAGGTCGCCCGGTTTAATATTTTCTGCAATGATCTGTCCGGCATAAACTTCTTCTGCAGGATCTACAAAGAAACTACCCCTGTCCTGTAATTTATCTATAGAATATCCTGTTGTTTTTTCGGTATTCTTGGAAAGTAATACACCATTGCTTCTTCCGGGTATAGGACCTTTCCATGGTTTGTATTCGCTAAAACGGTGAGCCATTACTGCTTCGCCGGTTGTAGCCGTCAGCATTTGTGTACGAAGGCCAATCAATCCCCGTGAAGGAATATCAAACTCCAGGTGTTGCATCTCACCTTTGGTTTCCATGATAAGCATTTCACCTTTACGACGGCTTACCAAATCAATTACTTTACTGGCAAATTCCTGTGGCACATCTACTACCAATACTTCATAAGGCTCACATTTTTTACCATTAATCTCTTTTACAATTACCTGTGGTTGACCCACAGTTAATTCATAGCCTTCACGACGCATGGTCTCAATAAGAATACCTAAGTGCAGAATGCCACGGCCAAAGACCATAAGGCTATCTCCTTCTTCACTATCCTCTACTTTAAGAGCAAGGTTCTTTTCTGTTTCCTTCATCAATCGATCCCTCAGGTGTCTTGATGTTACAAACTTTCCATCCTTACCAAAGAAGGGTGAATTGTTTACTGAAAACAGCATATTCATAGTTGGCTCATCCACACTTATCACTGGTAATGCTTCCGGTGTTTCTGCATCAGCCAATGTATCTCCGATATTAAAACCATCAATACCTACTACTGCACACAAATCGCCAGCTATTACTTCTGTCACTTTCTTTTTACCCATTCCTTCAAACACATACAGTTCTCTCACTTTTGTTTTCTTAATGCTTCCATCGGCTTGCATCAGTACAATATTCTGCCCTTCATTCAATACACCACGGCTTACTTTACCTATAGCAATACGGCCGAGGAAGGAAGAATAATCCAAGGAAGTGATCTGCATTTGCACCGGCCCTTCATTTACTTTTGGTGGCGGCACATATTTAATAATACCATCCAGCAGTGGGTTGATATTGTCAATTTGTTCTAACGTATCATTAAACCAGCCATTTTTTCCTGAGCCATAAAAAGTAGGAAAATCCAACTGCGCTTCCGTTGCATCCAGGTTAAAGAATAACTCAAAAATTGCATCATGCACTTCATCAGGGCGGCAATTTGGTTTATCTACCTTATTAATAATAACGATTGGCTTCAGATTCAGTTGCAAGGCTTTTTGCAATACAAAACGGGTTTGAGGCATCGGGCCTTCAAACGCATCTACCAACAGGCAAACACCATCAGCCATTTTCAAAACCCTTTCTACTTCGCCGCCAAAGACGGCGTGGCCAGGAGTATCAATAACATTTATTTTAACGCCTTTGTAAACAACAGCGGCATTCTTACTAAAGATAGTGATGCCCCTCTCCCTTTCCAGGTCATTGCTATCCATAATCAGGTCACCTGTTTCCTGGTTATCCCGGAATACTTTAGTGGTGTGTAATATTTTGTCGACCAGTGTAGTTTTACCATGGTCAACGTGGGCAATAATTGCGATGTTTCTTATTTCCATTAGTTCATTTTCAAACGAGCGGCGAAGGTACTGAATTTATGCTGCTGAAGCAAACGAAAGAGGCATTTAATGCAGAGTTAACAACCCTTAAACGGAGGAATTCCATTAATTTCATAAAAACAGTAATATGAAATTCATCAAATGGTTAGGTGTCATCCTTTTACTTCTTATTGTTGTTTATTTTTTAGGACCAAAACCTTCTGTCCCCGCCTATACAAAAGAGCTGCCTGCTATTCCTGCTGAAGCCAAAGCATTAGAAAATTATATTAAGACGAACGAAGCAACACATAAATTAAAGCCTGATAATGAAGCAAGAATTTTATGGCTAAACGATTCGCTGAAACAACAAACAGAATATGCAGTAGTGTATCTGCATGGTTTTTCTGCCAGCCAGGAAGAAGGTGATCCGGTACATTATGATTTTGCCCAAAAGTTTGGTTGTAACCTATACCTCAGCCGCCTTGATGCACATGGGGTGGATACGACAGAGCCGCTTGGCAACTTTACTGCTAAAGGTATATGGAACTCCGCTAAAGAAGCATACCAGATTGGAAAAAAATTAGGTAAAAAAGTTATTTTGTTATCAACCTCTACTGGCGGAACTCTCGCCTTAAAACTTGCAGCAGAATATCCTGATATAGCAGCATTGATTTTATTGTCGCCAAATATTGCTATTAATGATCCCAACGCATGGTTATTAAATAATCATTGGGGATTACAGATTGCGCAGTTGGTAACTGGCAAACACCGCACTGTTAGCGACACTACTGCCTTGTATGCCCAATACTGGAATAACCGATATGTAACGGCCTCTTTAGTGCAGCTGGAAGAATTGCTGGAGACAACGATGAAAGAATCTACGTTCAGAAAAGTAACACAACCTGCTTTATTACTATATTATTTTAAAGATGAAGAACACCAGGATAATGTAGTAAAAGTGCCCGCTATGAAAAGGATGTTTGAACAATTAGGTACTCCTGAAAATTTAAAAAGGCAGGTAGCTATTCCCAATGCCGGCGATCATGTAATAGGCTCCTATGTCAAATCAAAAGATGTGCAGGCGGTGGAAGATGAGTGTGAAAAATTTGCTATAGAAATATTACATTTAAAACGAACCGGTAACAATCCGGATAAATAACCTGGCTTTTATTCTTCAGAAAAAACGACTGTTAATTCACACCCATTTCCCGGAGATGAAATAATATTTACTTCACCGTTGAATAAAGAAGCACGGGTTTGAATATTTATCAACCCCACCCCTTTGGCTTTTTTTGCCGTATCAAAACCAACACCATCATCTTTTATACTTAGTGTCATTTTATTATTCTGCTTTGAAAGTTGAAGGCAAATTGTTTTTGCATGGGCATATTTAATAATATTATTAAACTGTTCCTGTACAATACGATACATTGTCAGTTTAAATTTATCAGAGATGGCCTTTTCACAAATACCTGTATACGATTTTTGAATTGTTATGGAGGTGGTTTTTGCTGTGATATAGATGATGTCATCAAGAGCTTCTATAAGACCTGATTCACCCAGAGATGGCGGAATAAGGGTATGAGACAATGTCCTGATTTCGGCAATAGCGGTATTAATAAGATTATCTGTTTCTGCTATATATTCATTACTGCCAGTAACATCTTTTTTTGCCATACCGAGGTATAATCTTGAGCTGGCAAGAATCTGGTTTATATTATCATGCAGCTCCCTGCCTAATTCCTGCCGTTCGTTTTCCTGTGCAGAAATTACGGCATTTGTTATTTCCTGTGTTTTTAAAACTCTTTCTTCCTCCAGTACTTTTTCCAGCAAAATTTTTTCTGTTATATTATTTGCTATAGCCAGTACAACCATTTTTTCCTTATATAAAATTTGATCAGAAACTATGCTCATATACATTTCTTCTCCTGCCTTATTCCTATGCTTCCAGATACC
>JBKJXQ010000164.1:0-2947 GCA_046716235.1 Chitinophagaceae bacterium | reverse complement strand
CTCTTAACCCTTCTCCATTTGGAGAAGGGGCAGTGTTGACAAAAAAATAATAATCGTTATGGCATCAACAATAAATAAGTTTACAGTTTTAACGGTTATTACAAGTGTAAGTTTACTTTTCCCATTTTGCGGAAATAAAAACGGAGGAACTCCGGCACCACCGGCTCCACCTGCAGCCAAAACATTTTTTAATCCTTTGTTAAGCGGTGCAGATCCCTGGGTACTAAAAAAAGATGGATTTTATTATTATTCGCATACTGTAGGCAACAGGGTGTTGCTTTGGAAAACAACTGCCGTTTCTAAATTGGGTACAATAACCAGCACAGAAATTTTTAAGGCAGCCACAGGTTTGCCCAATGCTGAAAATGTATGGGCACCTGAAATTCATTTTTTAGATAATAAATGGTATGTATATTATACCGCAGGTGCAGGCCCCGATGATACCCAACGCACCTGGGTATTGGAGAATAGTAATGCAGACCCCCTTGCCGGTACATGGGTTGATAAAGGCCGCATTTTTTCTACCGATGCTGATTTTTGGGCAATAGATGGTACTGTGCTGGAATATAAGGGCAGCAGGTATTTTATATGGAGTGGCCGGCCCAACTCCGGTGTTCAAAACCAAAATATTTATATTGCAAAAATGGTAACCCCATGGACCTTGCAAACACCAGCTGTGATCCTTACAAAACCTGAATTGTCCTGGGAAATAAATGGCGGACCTGTAAATGAAGCTCCTCAAATATTAAAAAACAGCAGCGGAAAAATTTTTCTTATTTACTCTGCCAGCGGTTGCTGGACGGATGATTATGCACTGGGTATGCTTACTTTAAATGATGGAGGCAATCCGTTGGTGCCTGCAGACTGGTTAAAAAAACAGCAAGCTGTATTTACAAAAAATCCTGTAAATAATGCTTTTGGCCCCGGGCACAATGCATTCTTCAAATCACCGGATGGAACAGAAGACTGGATAATCTATCATGCAAATAGCAGCACTGGTCAAGGGTGTGGAGGAAATAGAAATGTTCGTATTCAAAAATTTAACTGGAATAGCGATGGTACTCCCAACTTTGGTGTGCCCATATCAACAGGTGTTGCAATTAATGTGCCTTCCGGAGAATGAGATGAAATATATACTGAGGCGGGCAATCAATATAAAATTACCAGGTAGATAATTTTAAAGATTATAATTGAGTGATGGAACTACAAAACAATGCCGCCAGCAAAGTAACCGCTACTTTCAGAAGTATATTTAATGGTACTGAAACATTGGTAGTACGTTCACCAGGCCGGGTAAATATTATTGGAGAACATACAGATTACAATGAAGGCTTTGTATTACCTGCTGCTATTGACAAAGCGATATATGTTGCCATTGCTAAACGCAGTGATAATGCTATTCATTTGTATGCGGCTGATTTTAAAGAAAGAGTTGAAGTACAGATAGCAGATGTAAAACCAACCAATAATTGGGCTACTTATGTACTTGGCGTAGTTGACCAGTTGATTAAAAGAGGACACATCATTAGCGGTTTTAATTTAGTATTGGATGGTGATGTACCACTTGGCGCCGGACTTTCTTCTTCTGCTGCGGTTGAATGTGCGACAGTGTTTGCCTTAAACGAATTATTTGATTTGCAGATTGACAAAATGGAAATGGTGAGGATTGCGCAAAAAGCAGAACAAACTTTTTCCGGTGTAATGTGTGGCATCATGGATATGTTTGCCAGCATGTTTGGGAAAAAAGGGCAGGTAATAAAATTAGATTGCCGTAGCCTGGAGTATCAATACAAACCATTCAATCTTGATGGATATAAAATTGTGCTTTTTAATACCAATGTAAAGCATGCCCTTTCTTCATCGGCGTATAATGAACGCAGGCAGCAATGTGAACAGGGAGTGGCGTGGATTAAAAAAAATTATCCCCATGTAAATAGTTTACGGGATGCTACCGTGGAAATGCTGCAGCAAAATGTGGCAGATAAGGATGAAATTATTTATAGCCGTTGTAAATATGTGGTAGAAGAAATACAACGGCTTTTAACAGGATGTGATGATTTGGCAAGAAACGATATTAATTCTTTAGGTAAAAAAATGTTTGCTACGCATGAGGGGTTGAGTAAAATGTATGAAGTCTCCTGCAAAGAACTGGACTATTTAGTGGATGCTGTAAAAGATAATCAACATGTATTAGGGGCAAGAATGATGGGAGGTGGATTTGGTGGCTGTACCATTAATCTTGTAAAAGATGAAGCGATTGAAGAATTAGTTGAAAAAATATCGACCGGCTATAAAAAAAATATGCACTTGGAAATGAGTGCCTATGTTGCTACAATTGAAAATGGAACCGAAATAATGAAAGCGTCTTGAATCCTGCAGAGGAAGATAAATTGCAATGGATAGGTTGGTCGGCAATTAATAGATTTATATGCAGTGATACTGAGTAACTATGAATTTGATCAGGTTAAAACACAAGTAATGCAATCTTTTAATATAAAACAACACTCACACAAACGTCTCAATATTTTAACAGGCGAATGGATACTGGTATCTCCACACCGCACTAAACGGCCGTGGCAGGGAAAAGTAGAAGCTGTAAATAAAATTGAAAGACCAGCATACGACGATGCCTGTTATTTATGTCCCGGCAATAAACGTTCAGAAGGAGCAGTAAATCCGGTTTATACAACGCCTTTTGCTTTTACAAATGATTATGCTTCGCTGCTGGAAAATACTCCGGCAGGCAGTTATAATGAAGAAGAATTGCTGCAGGCCGAAAGTGAAAAAGGCATTTGCAGGGTAATATGCTTTTCTCCGGGTCACAATCTTACACTGCCAGAAATGGAGCAGGAAGATATTGTAAAAGTGATTGAACTATGGCAGGAAGAATTTAAAATGTTAGCCAGTTATCCCTTTATAAAGTACATCCAAATATTTGAAAACAAGG
>JBKJXQ010000163.1:0-2799 GCA_046716235.1 Chitinophagaceae bacterium | reverse complement strand
GATTAAGGGCAAGTAAAATAAGTAAATAGGGTATATAAGGTGGTCGTAAACTTTATATGCCCTTATTTCATTTACGCCTTATCTACTGAATATTCTTCTTTTCAATAAAGGCCACTAAGTTTTTCCTGGCATTTTGCTGAATCTTTCTTTTCATAAACCCTGTCCATCCTAATAGGGCGCCTTTAAATCCGAGAGCTTGTGCTGCCCATTTGCTGAGTTTGAAGCCATCGCTATGTTCGATAATTTTTCCATCTTTCAATCGCATGAATGCTTTGATATTATTAACTACTTTTCTTCCTGTTTTGGAAAAAGTGTAAGTAGCCACCCAATTGCAGGTTGCATATTCTTCATCCAGTAATTGAATATTAGAAAAAGTCAATGAAAAGTCTTTAGCATTTTTACAAAGCATTTCCCACATTGCCTTTGCTTCATCCCCTCTTAGCAGGCCAAATGCGGGGTCATTAAAAACAATATCATTGCTGTAACAACTATTCATGCCCTGGTAATCCAATTTTTGGAAAGCCATATAAAATTTATTGATAATATCCGTATTCGTTAGCATAAATAAATAAAGCTGGTAAAAGAATCAGTAAATTTAATCCTTCAAAATAACATACATGATAAAAATACTGGCTCCACTTCTATTTCTTTTTTCTGCATTTGCAAGCACGGCTCAGCAAATAAACATTATACCGCAACCAAAATCGATAAAACAACCCCGTATAGCGGCAAATTTCAGCATTACTCCTTCCACACAAATAGTATTGGCAGGAAGCAACACGGAAAATGCTGCAAACTTTTTCAATGAGTACCTGAAACGATTTTATCTTTTCAAATTAAAAGTAGTAAAAAACAGCAGCAGCAAAAATACCATCCGGCTGAATTATGACAGACTTGATAATGATATAGCAGGTGCTTACAATTTGAAGGTGGATGGCAACGGAATTTATATTGGCGGGGACAATGAAAATGGTGTGTTTAATGGCATACAAACATTGATACAGCTACTACCAGTACCTGATGCAGGACTAAAAATGAAACCTGGCAAATTAATAATCCCATACGTATCAATAGAAGATGCACCCCGCTTTGCTTATCGTGGTATGCACTTAGATGTAGCGAGGCATTTTTTTCCGGTATCATTTATAAAAAAATATATTGACTACTTAGCTTTTCATAAAATAAACACTTTTCACTGGCATCTGACAGAAGACCAGGGATGGCGGATAGAAATAAAAAAATATCCAAGGCTAACACAGGTAGGTTCTAAAAGAAATGGAACTATCATAGGCCGCTATCCGGGTACAGGTAGTGATAATACTGCGGATAGTGGATTTTATACACAAGAGCAGATTAAGGATATTGTAAAATATGCAAGAGCAAGGTATGTAACTATTATACCAGAGATAGAATTGCCCGGACATAGCAGTGCGGCCATAGCAGCATACCCGGAGTTAAGTTGTTTCCCAAATGAAAAGACGGTGATACCTGAGAATATGATTTCTAAAACCAGTATTCTCAAACAAGCTCAGGGTGAAAAAAAATTGGTGCAGGAAACATGGGGAGTGTTTGAAGATGTGTTTTGCCCATCTGAATACACTTTTAATTTTTTGCAGGATGTACTTGATCAAGTGATGAAACTATTCCCCTCTCAGTACATTCATATTGGTGGTGATGAATGTCCTAAAGAAGCCTGGAAACGTTCTGCTTTCTGCCAGCAATTAATAAAAGAAAAAGATTTGAAAGATGAACATGGGCTACAAAGTTATTTTATTCAGCGGATTGAAAAATATATAAACAGCAAAGGAAGAAAAATTATTGGTTGGGATGAAATACTGGAAGGTGGCCTTGCACCCAATGCTACGGTAATGAGCTGGAGAGGTGAGCAAGGCGGTATAGATGCAGCAAAACAAAAACATGATGTAATAATGACACCAGGCAATCCTGTTTATTTTGACCATACACAAAGCCTGAATGAAGATTCAATTACCATTGGTGGTTACAACCCCATTGAAAAAGTATATGCTTATGAACCAATACCAAAGGAACTGAATGAACAAGAAGGGAAATATGTATTGGGTGCACAAGCGAATGTATGGACAGAATACATGAAAAATACTAATAAAGTAGAATACATGATTTTCCCCCGCATGGCAGCACTGAGTGAAATACTATGGAGCCCAAAAGAAAAAAGAAATTGGGAAGATTTTGCAACCCGTTTGCAGGTACAATTTAAAAGATATGATTTGTGGAAGGTTAATTATAGTAAGGCGTATTTTGACTTAAAGGCAACTATTTTTCCAACTGAAGATTACAATGGCATTTTATGGAAACTGGAAAGTAATAATCATAGTACAAAAATTCTATATCGTAATGCTAATGAAAAGGATGATATTGGAGTATCAAATTTCATTGACTATAAAAACCCATTCAAAATTGACAAAACGGAAAAATTTGAAGCAATAAATAGTGAATCTGGAAAACAGGCAGGGAATTCAATTTTCCAAAAATTTTCAATCAATAAGGCAACCGGTAAAAAAATTACATTAACCAACGAAGCATCCACTAACTACCCGGGTGATGGAGCGTTTACATTAGTTAATGGAGTGCAGAATGAAAAAGGATTAGCGAGAAGTAAAGAGTTTTTAGGTTTTAGTGGCACCGATTGCGAAGCAATAATAGACTTGGGTGCAGCTACCTCCATCAATGAAATAATCATTCACACATTGGAGCAGCCCGGCAGCTGGATTTATTTCCCGTCTGCTTTTGATATTTCCAGGTCAGATGATGGAATAACTT
>JBKJXQ010000162.1:0-3908 GCA_046716235.1 Chitinophagaceae bacterium | reverse complement strand
TTATAGACTGGTGTGGTAAACAAAACGACCATGCTGGCCAGCGACACGCAGGCCATTGCGGACTACCTGAAGCAAGTGGTGATAACAACTTACCAAACAGAAGAATCTTTTGCTGATACAAGAGATACGCTTTGCTATGCCACCAATGACAATCAAACAGCAGTAACTGGTATGCTGGAAACGCAGGCTGACCTGGCCATTGTAGTCGGCGGATATAATTCATCCAACACTTCTCACCTCGTAGAATTATGTGAAGAGAAACTGCCGACCTATTTTATTAATAATGAAGAGAAAATTTTATCTTCCAATGAAATACTTCATTATTATTTTCATACAAAAGAAGAAACACTGACAACTGATTTTCTGCCCGCAAAAGAACCGGTAAAAATTTTAATTACAAGTGGTGCTTCTTGTCCCGATGCAATAGTAGAGGCAGTTATTGGTAAACTGGCCGGTATTTATGGAGTGGAAGATATGATGGAAGGGCTGGAGAAAAATTTTATTTAATTGGGGTGAATTGAGGAAATTTTAATTGAAAAACTTGATGTTAAAAAATTGAAAATTCGTGTATAAAGAAAAAAGCGAAAGTCTTTAAGGCGTAAGACTTTCTCCTAATCGACTTCAGATCCAGCCGAGAAATAAAGCCAGACTGTTGTTCTTATTATCATCTTTTGACTTTAATCAGTAGTAGTTACGGGCTGATGATTTTCAAATACCGCCATATCGCCAAACCCTGCTCGTTCCCTATTTATACAACAGTTCATAATACTCATGTACCATCCTGTTACTATCAAACTGAAAACGTACATCCTGCATACCATTCTTCATAACCTGTCTCCAGGTACTGTAATTAGAATAGTATAAAGGCAGAATTTCATTTTCTAATATCTCATACAATTTATTCAAATCATAATTATCCTGCTCATACGTAGCCATGTTTGCATAATCTGCTTTCGGTACTACAAAACCATTGTGCCCATGATTAATAAATTCGGGTATCCAACCATCATCAGTAGAAAAATTAATAGCACCATTCATAGCAGCTGTCATCCCACTGGTGCCGGAAGCCTCCCGAGGTACCCGGGGATTATTTAACCAGCAATCGCATGCCTGCTTCATTCGTTTTGACAGACCTAACTCATAGCCGGTAAGTACAGCCACATTTTTATACTTCTTGCTGAGATGTACTAACTGATTAAATTCACTGATAGCGGGATGATCAACAGGATAAGGTTTACCTGCCCAGATAATCTGTACCGGATATTTTGTACTGCTCAAAAGTTTTTCAAACCTCGCTTCATCGGTAGTAATCAGACCAGCCCTTTTATAACCTGCAAAACGTCTAGCCCATACAATTGTAAAAACATCGGGGTTAAATATTTTACCCGTTTGATCGGCCACAATTTCAAATGCTCTTTTCTTTAAATATTTTTTTCTATCATCAATTCCGTAATCATCCCCGGCTTCCATAAAGCGATATAATTGTTTATCGGCCCAATACCGCCAGTTTTGCGCATTGGTAATAGAAATGATCGGGCATATATTTTCATACTTCCCCCACATAGCCCTTGATACATGACCATGAAGTTGAGATACCCCATTAGCTAATCTTGCAAAGCGTAATGCAGCCAATGAATGATTAAATTGATCTTCATGCATTCCTGTCAGCTTTTTTACTTCATCAACAGTTAATCCGCAGAAATAACTCATTTTATGACACAAATAAATATCATGTTTTTCATTACCTGCTTCTTCCGGTGTATGGGTAGTAAAGACCAGTCTTTTCTTTACTTCAGCAATATTATTTTTAAACTTGTTATATAAGTAAAAGGCAGCGGATAAACCATGTGCTTCATTTAAATGATACAGTTCCGGATTAAAACCGATAACATCCATCAGTTTAGCACCGCCCACACCTAACAAAATAAACTGTGCCACTTTGGTAGCCACATTCGCATCATACAAACGATGAGTGATGGTTTGGGATACATAATCATTCTCCGGCACATCAGTCGACAATAAAAACAACGGTGCTGTTTTAAAAGTTTCCGGGTTCAGATAAAGTACTTTCACCCAAACCGGATGTTCATGAATATTTATCTGGAATTTTATGCCTGTATCTTCAAGGAAGCTGTATTGCTTTTCATTCCAGGCCACATCCAGCGTTTGATCCTGGTGACGTTCCTGGTCATAATAACCATACTTCCATAATATACCAATGCCTACTAAGTTTTGTTTCAACTCATAGGCACTACGAAGATGAGAGCCAGACAAAAAGCCAAGACCTCCGCTATAAATTTTTAATGGCTGATGCGTTGCAAACTCCATAGAGAAATAAGCAATCTTCTTTGAGTAACGTTCTTCTACCGGGTACGGTACTGTAAATTGAGTAAAATTCATATTGTGTTCTTTTTACACGAGGGCGCAATATAAAGGTAAAATCTGATATACAATTTATCGCTGGCCTTCAGATTGTTTATACAATTGGCCAATACTTAAATGAAAAATTAATCAAACCCGCAAATGCCTGTTATACGAAAACTATTTTTTTTGAGCAGACTTGCTACTTTTTGGTTTTATAAGTTTTCTTTTGGCAAAACTACCATCAAATAAACATTTTAAACCCCGGCGGGAGCCGCATGATTCTTCGGTAAGTTTAACTGCAGCAGATGTAAAGGTGAATTTTAATATACATGGATCACCGCTTTCCCGGTATTCAGCCATTGTTGATGAACGCATAATAGCCTCTCCTTTTAATTCACCGGTACATTCACCATTACTTTTTTCAAAATAAATAAAGAAAGTAAGGCGATCTGTTTTACGGCCATCACGGATAGAAACAAGATTTGTTTTACCGGTTCCATAATCTGCCGAAAATTTATTTTTCCGGGGAAATGTATCAATAGGGTTAATCAATTCAGCTACTTTATCATCCAGCGCATCAGTCATTATCAGCATAAATTTTTTTGCGTCTGCATTTAACACATACACATCTTTTCCTTCGTTAAAAGTGCCATCTTTATTTTTTTGCTGTACTGTTTTGGAAATAGTTAGCTTTTTATCTATTATCACTGTTTGCCATGTGGATGATAGCTGATCAGGAATGAGTACTGGCATTCCAGTAATAAATTTTTGTTTCTCATCAAAACAAAAAACAAAAATTCCCTTCTTGTCGCCGGCAATAATTTTTGTAAACAGATATGTCTCAGCCCTGGAGACAACTACCTTTCCCAATGGATAGATTTTAGTTTTTGCCGTTTTTCCAAAAGTTTTAGTAAGCAGGGAATCGGGTACAAACTGGGTAAAAACTTTAGACCCTATCAGCAAGGAGTCATTTTCTTTTTTGGATAAAATACTGTCGCTAAACTGAAAGGGTAAACCAAGTGGTCGAAAAAAATCTATAAAATCAGTCACTTCTACAGGGTCATCGCCGGTAAGAGCTGGTTTCTTTTTTGGTTTGCATCCGGCCATAAAAATAACAACCAGCAAAAAAATAATACAGTTTTTAAAAGACATGATGGTAATAATTGGTGACCGAATGTAGTTGATTCCACCATGACCGTCAATAGTAAATTTTCATATTTAAATAAATTATTTTAGATTTGTCTAAATATATTTTTAGTCATGCTAAATTATTCCACCAGCGAAGAGAACTATATCAAAGCCATTTTTCATCTGCAGGGAAATACAGATAATGTAACAACTAACGAACTGGCCAATGAATTAAAAACCAAACCGGCATCCGTTACGGATATGATGAAAAAATTAAAGGCTAAAAAACTGCTCAATTATCAACCCTACCAGGGTTTCCGGTTAAACAATGAAGGAACTAAAGTTGCGCTGGGTATTATCCGCCGCCACCGGTTGTGGGAATATTTTTTAGCAGAAAAATTAAAATTTACCTGGGA
>JBKJXQ010000161.1:0-3376 GCA_046716235.1 Chitinophagaceae bacterium | reverse complement strand
CCCAAACTTATGGAGGAACGACTTTCTTGACGCATGCGGCAGTAGGAGGAAGTATGAATGCAAGTGAATTTGGAATTAATGGTGGATGGGCTGGAATTAGAACTACTGCTGCCTTTGTAGATAAATTCACACCCAATACAACGGATACCCGTGGACAATTTTATACAAATGGACAAACTAAAGAAATCAAAAACATTGGATCTTTTACCGATGGATATGCCATTCAAAAATTTAGAAATGTAGACGTAAAAGGTGTACAAGGATCAGATAAAGCAGGGAATTTCTCGGATTCAGATTTTCCTATTTTCCGTTTAGCGGATGCGTATTTAATGTATGCTGAATGTGCTGTTAGAGGAGCTGGTGGGACATTGCCAACTGCAGCAACATACGTAAATGCATTGCGTACAAGAGCCAAAGGAGCTTCGGTTACTCAAGGAGATTTAACCTTGAATTTTATTCTTGATGAAAGAGCTAGAGAGTTGCACTGGGAAGGACAAAGAAGAACGGATTTAGTTCGTTTTGGTAAATTTTCTGGTGGAGGGTACTTATGGCCTTTCAAAGGAGGATCTGCTGGTGGATCTCCAACGCAAGCGTTTAGAGATTTGTTTCCAATTCCTGCTACAGCGTTAGCATCAAATAATAAATTAAAACAAAACCCAGGATATTAAATAATTTTAAAAAATCAATACAAATGAAAAATATAACTAAATCAATACTTGCTTTATTTGCAATAGTTGCTTTGTCTTGCAGCGTTGAAGATGTACAGGACAGACCTGTTATCGAAGGAATAGATTCTCCAATGTTGACCGCTCCAACCGCGGGTGCGCGGTATGTGTTAAAACCAGAAAATGCCACTGCACAAGCAGAACGTTTTACTTGGAAATCGGCTAATTTTGGTGGAGATGTTCAAGTGAATTATGTAGTTGAAATGGACAAAAAAGGAAATGAATTTAAAACGCCTAAAGAAATAGGAAGTGCATTGCCTTCGGAAAATCAAGTTTCTGTTTCTGTAGAGTCTTTGAATGGAGCTGCATTGGTATTAAAAGCGACTCCTTTTTCTCCAATTGAATTTGAAGTGAGAGTGAAAGCTACTGCCGGAACTTTACCTGCCATGTATTCAAGTGTAATAGGGATCGTTGTTACCGCTTATACCACAGAAAGCCCTAAATTATGGGTTCCTGGTGGTTATGCAGCTGCTTCAGGTTATCCTAAAGATTGGGATCCCGCTACGTCTCCTCAACTTTCTGCTTCAGGATTTGGGAAAGTAGATTTTGAAGGGTATATTAATTTTAATGATGCTAACGCTGAATATAAGTTTACAAGCTTTCCGGAATGGAAAGGTGAATTTGGTGCTGGAGCAACTGCTGGAACTTTAGATCCAAAGGGCGCTAATTTTAAAATTCCAACTGCTGGTTATTATCAAATTGTAGTTGATACAGAGAAATTAACATACAAAGCAACAGCAACTGTATGGGGAATCATAGGAGATGGAACTCCAGGAGGATGGGACAATAGTACTGCTATGACTTACAACAAAACGACTAAAGTATGGACTCTTACTGCTAATCTTACTCAAAAAGAGATGAAGTTTAGAGCAAATAATGCTTGGGACATTAATTATGGCGATAAAGGTGCTGATGGAACATTAGAATTGAATAGCGATAACATCAAAGTTCCTTCTGCTGGAAATTATACCATTACCTTGGATTTAAGTTCTCCTAGAAATTACAAATATTCGCTTACAAAAAACTAGTATTTTTTACTGTTAGTAGGGCTATCTCATGGATAGCCCTTTTTTTATAAAACCAAATAGCTATGAAAAAAACTATACTTTTATTATTACTTTTCTGGTCACTGATCTCCTTGGCTCAGCAACAAACAGTAACTAGCACTATAAGTCCTAATCCCTTTGAAGAAACAACATCCATTACGATAACTATTGCTGGAAGTAGTGTAAATGAAGCAAGTTGGGGAATTACTGATCATTCTTTATATTTATGGGCTTGGTCTTTAGATATCAATGATGCCAATAGCGTTGACTGTCCAACAAATGGTTCATGGACCGCCTCTAACGAGGCTAATAGGTTTACTTACACGTCAGCCTCAGATACCTATACTAAAACATTTACTCCAAATGCCTTTTATAACAGAACCGGAATTGGGAGAATAGGATTTCTTGTCAAAGCAAAGGATGGAACAGGAGATAAAAAATCCCAAGACAACTTTGTTGAAGTCGGCGCGTATCAAGTTAACCTAACAGCACCTGCAGAAAATAGCGCAACAATTATAGCTTCAGGAGGTAGTTTGAGTATTGCTGCTACTAATACCGGTGGAAATGCAAGCTATGTATTGAAAGCAAACGGAAACACTATCAATACCAATACTAGTACATCCAGTTATAGTTTCAATCATACTAGTATTACCGGGAATCAAAATTACGAATTGCAGGTTACTCAGGGAACAACCGTAATTACTAAAAAGTTCAGTGCACTTGTTAATCCGGGTACAGTTAATGAAGCGATGTCTGCGGGATTATTGGACGGAATAAATTACAATACGGGTGATGCAACAAAAGCGACTCTGGTATTGGATGCGCCTTTGAAAGATTTTGTATATGTAGCAGGGAGTTTCAACAATTGGCAACCGGATGCTAACTATGCAATGAAAAAGGATCCTGCTTCGGGCAAGTTTTGGTTGGAATTAACTGGATTGGTTCCTGGAACAAATTACACCTATCAGTATTGGGTAGTTGATGCGACCCCTATTGCAGGAACCCCTTCTTTAGTGAAAACTGCCGATCCATATTCGACACTTGTTTTGTCTCCTAATGATGATCCTTATATTCCGGCATCGACTTATCCCAATCTCCCAGTTTATCCGGTGGGACAGGAAAGAGAAGTTACCGTTTTGCAAACAGGAAAAACTCCTTACGCCTGGAGTAGTGCAACCACTAATTTTGTAAAGCCTGCCAAAGAGAAATTGGTAGTTTATGAATTGTTGGTGCGTGATTTTGATGCCAATAGAAGCTATCAAAATTTGATTGACAAAATTGATTATTTCAAAAATTTGAAAATAAATGCGATTGAGTTGATGCCTGTAATGGAATTTGAAGGTAATGAAAGTTGGGGATACAATACCTCTTTTCACATGGCTTTAGATAAATTTTATGGTACTTCGGAAAAGTTAAAAGAATTTATTGATTTATGCCATCAAAACGGAATTGCCGTTATTTTTGATGTTGCATTGAACCATGCTTTTGGAAGAAACCCAATGCTGCGCATGTGGATGAATGATCCTGATGGGGATGGTTGGGGTTCTCCTTCGGTTGAAAATCCATATTTCAATACTGCAGCGATGCACAGTTATAGTGTAGGGG
>JBKJXQ010000160.1:0-3005 GCA_046716235.1 Chitinophagaceae bacterium | reverse complement strand
AATGGAAACAATGTATCTCCATTTTTACTGATGCCTTGTGTCACAGCCCTTACGATTTCAGCATCTGTCCAGTTGCCAATTCCTGTTTCCGCATCAGGAGTAATATTTCGTCCATACACAGTTCCGGGAACACCATGGCCTGGAGTAAATGCATATCCACCGCCCCCTTCGGTTCCGGGTATAACCGGGCCTGAATATTTGGTATCATCCGGCTGACTATGGCAGTGCATACACAAGGCCACATTATTTGCCAAATATTCACCTTTTTTCAAAACAGTTTTTATAGAATCTTCTTGGTTGCTTGCCTGTGGCGCAGACTTGTTATTGTTGCAGGCTGAAAAATAACTGGTGGCAATCAGTGCTATGCAAATAGCAGTTAATACAAAAATTTTTTTCATGTTGGTTGGTTAATGGTTGCAAAATGCAATACGACATAAAAGGTAAAGAAATTTTTGATAAAAGCAAAAATTTTTGCTTTTATGATCCTGAAAAAAACAATTCTCAGCTGCGGAGTAAAGAAACTACTTCTAAATCGTTGTTGAGCACCACCATTGACGGTTGGTACCCCGACAAAAGTTTACCCAATTTATCTTCGGCTTTTAATACTTGTGCCGGGTAAAGGCTGCACATCCGAAGTGCTTCTGCCAGTTCAATGCCGGCATGGACAACAAGATTCTTTACTGCTTTATTCATCATTAATGCAGAGCCGCTAAGAATACCAGCTGCTTCATATTTATCTCCAGCTGCTTTATGCTGGTAAAATCCTTCGGTGTTGGTGGTTACTGCATCAGTTATCACAAACAATCTTTCTTTCATTATTCTTTTGGCAATTCGTATTGCTGCATAGTCCACATGATGGCCGTCAGGAATAATGCTTGCCATTATTTTATCGTCATCCATGGTTGCACCCACTAATCCCGGTTGCCGGTGTTGGAGAGGACTCATTGCATTGTATAAATGAGTAACCGTACCAATACCATTTGTAAAAGAATTTTTTGCTTCATTATATGTTGCATTGCTATGCCCTGCAGAGATGATAATATTATGTGAGAGAATGAGATCGATAACTTCTCTGCTACAAACTTCCGGCGCCAGTGTTATTACTTTAATTACACCTTTGCCATAATTTAATAATTCTTCTGCTTGTTGTATTGTTGGTGAATGTATAAGTGATTCAATATGTGCACCTCGTTTTGCAGGATTAATCCACGGACCTTCCAGGTGCAATCCTAAAACACCTTCTCCCTTTTTATTCCAATAATCTTTTACCGCATCTATAGCGTTATAAAAAACTTTATATGTATTGGTGGCAACCGTTGGCAGACAATATGCTGCGCCACCTTTTTCACAATACTCTTTTAACTTATATAATGACCCGGCTTCAGGGTAAGCCGAAAATAATTTTTCATAAGCACCATAAATCTGTAAATCGATAAAGGCGGGTGCAATAAAACAATTATCAAACTGCTGCACCTGTTGTGAAGAGGATAATGCTGAAACAGGTATTACTTTATCAATTTTACCATTCTCTGTAATTACTGCATGGTTGGTCAACCAGTTTTCACCGGTAAAGATGCGGTCCGCAGTATAGATTTTAATATCAGGCATGAGGAATATGCAGTAAAAATACAACCTGAACAGGACAAGAAGAAGTTCCAAACGTAGAATAAACACATGCTATCAGAGAAGTCTAAATTTCCAAAAGAAAAGGGATATAGAAAGCCCTTTGTGTTAAATTTGTTTATAGAACTCTCATCCTGTTACAAACCGATAACCTACTCCTTTAATAGTGATTATTTCTAATGAAGGATCATCTTTCAGATAACTGCGGAGTTTGGTAATATATACATCAAGATTACGGCTGTTAAAGAAAGAATCATTTCCCCATAGCAAATTGAGAATATCTTTTCTGTCTATAATTGTAGTCCGGTTTTCATACAACAGCCTGAGTAATTCACTTTCCCGGAAAGAAAGCTTTCGTTCTTGTTTACCATTACATAACACCTGCCGGTTAAGTTGAAAATTATATTTACCAATAATAGCTGCACCGCCACTTATTTTTTGTGTATCTCCTGTTTTGTTTTTCAAAAGATTTCGAATCCGTACAATCAACTCTTCCATACTAAATGGTTTCCTTATATACTCATTACCACCCAAGGAAAAACCTTTTACTACATCTTCAGTTTGTGTCTTTGCCGATAAAAAAAGGATGGGTACTTCTTCATCTAACTTTCTTATTTCATCAGCAATAGCAAAGCCATCTTTATTTGGCAGCATAATATCAAGTACACAGATATCTGGTTTTATTTTTTCAAAAACCCCTATTGCCTTTGCGCCATCGCTTTCCATAATTACTTCAAACTCCCGGCTCTCCAGGCTTTCCTTCACTATTTTGCCGAGAAATAATTCATCCTCTGCATAAAAAACTTTTATCTTACTCATGCTGTGGCTTTTGGAATTTTGATGGTAAATGTTGTTCTGATACCCCGCTGACTTTCTACCTCAATGGTTCCATTATGTTTTTGAACTACCTGTTTCGCATAACTTAAACCCAGCCCATAGCCTTTTGCATTATGTGTGTCACCATGCGGAATACGAAAAAATTTTTCAAATATTTTGCCCTGATATTCTGGTGAAATACCAATACCATTATCTGTTATAGACAATATTACGCTGTTATCTTTTTCTTTTATATCCACCTGAATGGAAGGATCTCCTTTACTGTATTTAAGTGCATTGTCAATCAGGTTAAAAACAACACTAAGCAAATGCAGCCGGTCACCCTGTATGGTTAAATCACCGTCATGGGTGACTAACACAACTGCACCGTATTTTTCAAGTTGCAGTTTTAAAGAAGACACCACTTCATCCATCACTTCTTTCACATTCACCGGTTCAAACTTCAGTTCTACTTCTTTCTTTTCAAACTTAGAAAGCTTTAGTACTTTATCTACCAAAAGACCAAGCCGTTGTAGTTCATTGGATGAAATATCGAGGTATTCTTT
>JBKJXQ010000159.1:0-3862 GCA_046716235.1 Chitinophagaceae bacterium | reverse complement strand
ACTATGAGAAACGAACTGATCAAGGGATGCATCATACATAGTGGCCAGCATTTCGGCTGCTACTTTCTCTTTTTTATAACCACTTATTTTCAACTTCCATTTCTCTTCGCTGCCGGGTAATGTTTTGTCACGGTAAGTGGCGTATTCAACAGACAACTCTTTATTTGTCCAGGGAATATTGATGGTTTGATTTAACTGGTAAAAACGATTGTGCTTAATAAACATCCAGCCAACCCCATAACCACCCCGGTCTGATTCGGCTGCAGGAAAGGAGAAGGTTTGTTTTTGGTTATTGAGTTTTAGGAAAGAATAGGTGCCGGGTGACGGTTGTGAGTTGTCAGGTTTTCCTTTGTCTAATTGTTGTACTACAAATAGATTATCGGCTGAGGTACCCAGTTCTACTTTCGCAGTTTCACCGGGTTCAACAGTTGTTTTTGTTACACCAGTCCATAAATATGCAGGATGGTTCAGCTGATTACTTTTTTCATCATACAGTTCTATATATTTAATATCTTTTACTTCTTCACCGTTTTTATCTTTCGTAGAAATTTCTACTACATAAAAACCGGGACTGTATTTCCCATCTCCCATTATCCATTTCCCATTCTCCCTGACGGAGTCCGTCTTACTGAAAACCTCTTGCTCTTTCTCCCAACTCTTAAAGTCACTTTCATTATCATATTCATCATACGGAAAGTTTTTAATATACTCTTCCTTGTTCATGGTGAACTGATCAGGTCTTTCCCAATAACGTTCACGGATCAGCCGTTTTTCTTCTTTCAGTTTGGTGATGATAACTTTTACCTTCGCTGGTTCGTATTCACCATTCATATTTTCTGTACGTATAGAAAGAATTTTTAAACTATCGGCCGGTAATGACGAAGGAATATTAGTGACAAGCATTAATGATTTATAACTCACTGAAATCAATTTCTCCCCGCTTCTTGTTTCGCCGTTGATATCAGTTACATCAGCATATATCGTATAGTCAAATACAGGCTCAAATTTCTTTTCAATCTTTAAATCTGGAATCGCAGTAAACTCCACTACAAACTTTCCATCTTGATCGGTTTTTACTTCACCATTGGCAATTTCCATTTCTTCTGCTGGTGGCTGCCACCAACGCCAGAACATCCAGGAATAAATATACCGTGGCTGGCGAACGATACGGTATTTTACCATCGCTCCATCAATATTGTTACCGGCATAGGCTTTGGCAATACCTGTAACTTTTATTTTATCATTTACTTTATAAGTGCCTTTGATGGGTTCATAGTCCACATAAAACTTGGGACGTTTGTATTCTTCCACTTTAAAACCTGTATTGCCATTATCAGTTTTAGTGTAAATACTAAACTCCCCATTCATTCCAGATTGAGGTAACTGAAATTTTCCATTGAAAGAACCAAACTCATTGGTGGTTACATTAATAGTATCAATGTCTTTATAATTGGCATCACGAAGGAAGACCGTCGTTATATAATCAGGTTTTACACCTCCGGATTTTTCTTTATTATTTTTTATCAGTACAATGCCTTTGAAAAAGACAGTTTGACCGGGACGATAAATACTTCGGTCGGTAAAAAGAAAAACTGAAGTAATATCTTTTGGTTGTTCTGCTTCATTATTATTCCGGTTGTAATAATGGTCGTAAACATAATCATTCATAAATAGCTTATCACCTTTATGCGTGATATTAAGCAGGTAAGAATAATTGGTGTACTGGTTGTTTGGTTTCTCTGTTTTCTTAATCCATTTAAAGAAGCCATTACCATCTGTTTTATAAGTTCCACTTTTTTCTTTTGTGTACTTTGAATCTTTGTAATTATATTTTTGTTCCCATACTTCTATATTGGCATTAGCCAGTGGCTGGCCATTATCACGGTTTAAAACAAAATAGTCATCCCCATTATTTACATAGCTGATGGAAGAAACATAGAATAATCTTGCACCTATAATTGTTTTTTTGTCATTCAGATTGTTCTCAGTAGAAGCTACTAAAACATATTCGCCAATGGGCAAGCCATCTATTTTTATTTCGGTGCTGTGTTGTTGCAGATCGGTGGCAGCAGGCAATAATTGCTGCCAGTTTTTTACCGGAGTAGCAGCAATAATAGCAGGCCAGTATTTTTCATCCGATTGGTTGGCGAGCATTTCTTTTAACTTTTCATCGGCTCTAATGAGGCGTAAATAAAGAGTGCTGATATTTTTGTAATTCACCAAGGCCCTGAAAGGCTGATTGGGTACATTCACCTTCTCTACACTAAACTGTAAGGATTTACTGTTGATTTGATTCAGCAGGTTGTATGCATTAATCTTTCCTTCAGAAGAATCTTTTTGTAATAAAACTTTTTCCAGTATTTCTTTGGATTTTATTCTTGCAAAACGTTGCGTTGTATCACCATAAGGTTTGTATGTATTTGCTTTTTCATCATAATAAGCTGCTACAAGGTACCAGGCTTGCGATGCTGCTGGTGTATTTGTATATTGATTGGCTATATGGTTGATAGCATTAAAATATAATTGATCTTTATCAGGGTGTGTTGATTTGTCTTTTACAAACTCAATCCGTTGTATGCCCACGTCAATCAATGCATCTGGTTTGGTATCTTTCAGATGAAAAGCAATCAGTTTTTGATAAATGAGTAATGCTTTATGTTGAAGTGATAGCGAATCTTTGGTGATAAATTTTCTTGTGATAAAATCAGCCGCAGGGTCAAAGGCAGGCGCCTGGTTTATTTCAAAAGCATACGCTGGCTTTTTAATATCCCTTTCATCATTTTCAAAAAAACTGATAGCACGGTGTGCCAGTAAATCATATAACGTCCGACGTAGGTGACGGACATTGCCTTTTGTAATAATGGCATCAAAGGGTTCCAGCTTACTTTGTTGCAATAATTTTTCTTCTTTGATGGATTGCAGGTACAGTTCACTAATTCTTTTATGAAAATCTTCAGCCGACCAGGTGGCAATATCTGTTTTTACAAACTTATCTGTTGCAGTACGATTATAAAATTTCCATCGGTTATTCTTGTAATAGTTCCAGTACATTTCAGCAAGCAGGCTTTTTAATATAGCATTAACAGGATCTTTGGAGGTTGCTATTTCCTTCTCCATTTCACCGATCGAAAATACCTGGTTATCTTCCCTGTTTTCACTTTGCAAGCCGGTCATATATACCAATGCTTTGATAACCTGGGCATCTTGTGGTGAGCCAGTCGAACCATCTTTTTTGGCCTGGATGTATATTCTTTTTACTTCTTCCAGAGCAGATTTTGGAAGGCCTTTTTTGGTAAAATTTTCCACGTTCTTCCAGGCGGTTTCGTAATTTTTTATGGGGTTCTGGCTATGTGCACTGATGTTTAATAAACCGGAAAAAATCAGGGTAAATAGGAAAGGTTTAATAATTGACAAATTCATGCTGAGAAAATTTAGTACAAGATATTTAATTGTTACTGACGCCAGGTGTTTGCTTTTAACTGCGAATAAGATGCCGGACTTTGATGAATTTCATAAATGAGGCCCTGAATAAATAAAAGGTTGGCCACGAATTACACGAAAAGCATAAATGAATACAAGTAAATACAAATCGGTTGCCTTCGGAAAAATTTTTTTGACCACAGATTGCACAGATTAGTACAGATGAATACAGTACCTCACCCCATTAATATTTTGAATAGCTTGAATTCCGATAATGATGCTTTCGCTTTTAATAGCAGTAAAGAAGAGCTGGCCTATTCTATCCGTCAGATAAATTAACTAAGAAAACGGGATAATACAAGTATTGAAGTAAAAGACCTCGTTGAAATTTCAACGAGGTCTTTTACTATTATAAAGTGCTATATGCTTAGGAGATTAAAGT
>JBKJXQ010000158.1:0-5456 GCA_046716235.1 Chitinophagaceae bacterium | reverse complement strand
GTTATGGCCATTGTGATGCCTTATACGTATAGCCTGAACTGGAACATAAAACCGGAGAAGATTTTGCAACAATTTTATACTGCTTATCAAAAATTCTGGACTCCCGTTCGTGTAAAAAAAGCCGAACAACTACAGCTAACACAAGTAGAAGTTTCTTCATTAGCTTCAATAGTAGAAGAAGAGACTAATAACAAGGCAGACAAGTATAATATTGCCAGCACCTATATCAACAGGATAAAAGCAGGCATGAAGCTACAGGCCGACCCCACAGTAAAATTTGCAATGAAAAATTTTGCTCTCAAACGTATAGTAGGCAAATACCTTACATTTGATTCTCCGTATAACACCTATTTGTATGCAGGGATACCACCCGGTCCCATTTGCACACCATCGATAGAAAGCTTAGAGGCTGTATTGGATGCTCCAAAAACTGAATATCTGTATTTTGTTGCCAGTAGTAAATTTGATGGCTCCAGTGTTTTCACCACTAACTTTACTGATCATATCAAATTCGCCAGGCTATACCAGCAAGAATTAACGAGACGGATGGATTCAACAAAAAAAATTACGACAAATTAAAGGATGGCGCTGACTGAAAAAATAATAAAGACTGTTACGGCCATTCACCCGGTCCGCCTTATTATCAATAAAAGTAAAACGACTTCTTTACCCGGTTTTCGGGGAATTCCACTGTACGATGTTATCCTGTTTTTTGTAAGCCAGGTTAAAACCGTAGGAATGACAGAAAGAGCATCGGCAATTTCCTATAATCTTTTTATGGCTATACCACCTGCCATAATTTTTCTTTTTACACTAATACCTTTTCTTCCCATCTCAAGAGAGTTTGAACAAAATTTATACAGTCTTATCCGGGATGTAATTCCGGGACAAAAAGATAATTCCGTTATCATAGAATTTTTACAGGATTTTATCAATAATCCAAGGAACGGGTTACTCTCCCTTGGTTTTATTTTATCCATGTACTTTTCCTCCAATGCCATGATGAGTATTATGCGATCATTCGATAAAAATTATTTTGGGCTAAAAAAAAGAACTGGCTTGCAGAAAAGAGTAGTGGCTTTAAAAATTACCATGGTATTATTTGTATTAGTCTTTACTTCTATCCTGTTATTAATAATAAGGGAAGTGGTGTTAAAATGGTTGGGTATTCAAAGTGAAGCGTGGAGGAATATTATAATCAATGCAAGATGGATCGTCATTGTTTTTTTATTTTTTGCTTCTATTTCGTATATCTACCGGCATGCACCGGCAGTACACAAAAAATGGCGATTTGTTAGCCCCGGTTCTATCCTGGCTACCTTTCTGATGCTCTTTATGACCTTTTTATTTTCCTGGTGGGTAAGTCATTTTGGAAATTATAACCAACTATATGGCTCCATCGGTACAGTGTTGATTTTAATGATTCTTATTTTTATTAATTCACTGGTCTTATTAATTGGCTTTGAACTAAATGTCAGTATCACATCATTAAAAAAAATAGCGGATGAACGAAAAGACAATACAGTAGTTGTTACTGATAAGCCCATATAATTTTCACATTGAATTGAATTGAATTGAATATTATATGTTGAACATTATTATTGACAATCTTCATTGCCTTCCTTAAATCCCCATTGACTCAACAACTCATTATACCTGATGTCATCCAAACTCCGCTGATTATACTGCCGGGCATTTGTCTTTTGCCGGAAAGCTTCATATAAGGTAACTGCACAGGCCACACTTATATTCAGGGATTGAATAATGCCAACCTGTGGAATAATGAAATTTCCATCTGCTATTGCTCTTATCTCATCGCTTACGCCGCTATGTTCGTTGCCAAATACCAATGCAATGCTTTGGGTAAAGTCTATATCATGTAAACTAATAGCATCACTGCTGAGATGAGTCGTTAATATTTTTGAATAATGCTTTCGCAATTCAGCAAAGCACTCTTCTGCATCTTCATATTGATGAACGGTTAACCATTTGGCCGCACTGGATGAACTTTTAGCTCCCCATTTTTTATGCTGTGGAATTTTAGTATTCAAAATATACATATCCTGCACTCCCACTGCATCGCAGGTACGCATAACGGCAGAAATGTTATGGGGGTCAAAAACATTTTCCAAAACAATGGTCATGTCGCCCTGTCTTTTATTTAAAACTGATGTAAGTCTCTGATATCTTTCCGGGGTCATTGAAATTGAAGATGTTAGCTTGCAAACTTCGTTAAATTACTTATATTTATAAGTGACTTTAAAAAATTAATAATTATTGAACCACAGTGAGCCTTTGTGCTGCTCCGTGCCCCAGTGCCTCCGTGGTTTATAACAAAATTTAATTCGCATGAAGTATTCTCCCATTCAAAATTATATCAATGGAAAATTTTTAGCTCCATCTACTACAAAAACAATAGAAGTCGTTTCCCCTCTTGATGGCAATTTATTGTCAACAGTTCCGATGTCAACTGCTAAAGATTTGGATATGGCGGTACAAGCCGCCAAAGCCGCCTTTCCTGCCTGGAGCAAAACACCCATCAAAGAAAGAGTACAGGTTTTCTTTCGTTATAAAAATTTACTCGAAAGAGATTTAAAACAACTCGCCGAATTATGCAGCGAAGAAAATGGAAAAACTTACGGTGAATCGGTGGCGGAAATAGAAAAGTGTATTGAACTGACGGAGTTTGCCACTTCTCTTCCTCAATTAGTAACCGGGGAAATATTGGAGGTTAGCAAAGGAGTAGAATGCAGAACAGAACATGTGCCACTGGGTGTTGTTGCATCCATCGTTCCATTTAATTTTCCGGCAATGGTTCCCAACTGGACAATACCAAATGCGATTGCCCTCGGCAATTGTATGATTATAAAACCATCGGAAAAAGTTCCTTTGTGTTGCGGAAAACTCGCCGAACTATTAAAAGAAGCTGGACTGCCCGATGGAGTTTTTAATATCGTTCATGGTGATGTTGAAATTGTAGAAGCTATCTGCGACCATCTGGGTATTGAAGCCGTTTCGTTTGTTGGCTCAACAAAAGTTGCTAAAATAGTTTATCAACGGGCAACACAAAATTTTAAAAGAGCATTGGCTTTAGGCGGTGCCAAAAATCATTTAATGGTTCTCCCTGATGCTATTCCCGGAATGACAGCGCAGAATGTGGCGGCAAGTATGAGTGGTTGTGCCGGGCAACGTTGTATGGCTGCATCAGCCATGATTGGTGTGGGCAATGTTGACGCCATCATTGATAAAATTTGTGAAGAAGTCAGAAAGATTATTCCGGGAGAAAATCTCGGCGCAGTTATCAGTAAAGAAAGCAAAGAACGGATTGAACGATATATTGGTGAAGCTGAAAGAGATGGTGCCAAAATTTTAGTGGATGGCCGCAATACAAAAGTAAAAGGAAAAGAAAATGGCCATTATGTGGGCCCAACGGTGATTGATTATGTAACACCGGGTATGAGTGTAGCCACTGAAGAAATCTTCGGACCGGTTATTTCTATTATGCGTACCAACACTGTTGATGAAGCATTGGCGATTGAAAATGCCAATCCTTATGGCAATGCCGCATCTGTATTTACGCAGAATGGCGGCATGGCCCGTTATATTATTGACCGGGCCAGTGCAGGTATGATTGGTGTAAATGTGGGTGTACCCGTACCCAGAGAACCATTTTCTTTCGGCGGCTGGAATGAAAGTAAGTTTGGGGTGGGTGATATTACCGGAAAAAGTTCGATTGAATTTTGGACGAAATTGAAAAAGAGTACAACGAAGTGGAATGCTGAAGCTGGAGTAAACTGGATGAGTTAGACCACTGTCCCCTATCCTTCGGTAAACTCAGGAGGAACTTAGGTCAATGATTCATTCAATTAGCAGAGATATTGAAAGAAAATAGTTTTTCATTCGGAAACATCCCCCGCCTGGGCGGGGCGAAATAAGGAAAATAATTTTCTTTGAGAGTATGGGGTGGGTGATTATGAAGTAAGCAGCACTATTACTAAAGTAAGAAAAAAAATAAATATAAAACTATCGCAATAACTATGAAAACAGCAATAAAAGAAATAACTTAAGCGAACCTTAAAACTTTTCAACCATGACTGCCAAACTTATCCTTCCAATCCAAACACTGTTACTTCTGCTGTGTTTTCAGCTGAATGCACAAACACCGGTAGATGTTATCGAAAGCACTTTAAAAGTGAATATGATTGGTGAGGAAATTTTTTATTACGGCTTTGCCGAAGGCGATAAAATGATCTTCAATTTTGAAGAAGCCAGCGGTAAAGAGCTTAAAGAAGTGGAGATTGTTGAATTGCCGGGTACTTCTAAATTTATTGATTATAAAACAAGCAGGATAACCAATAAAATAATAGTGGTTGCAAAAACCGGTATTTATAAATTCCGTTTTACCAACTCAGCCATCAGTGCCCGCATTTGCCGATACAAAATTCAACGCATACCTGCCAGTGCTGCCACCCAAAATTTCGATCCGGTAGTGTACACTCATGTAGTAGATGACACTACTTATACTACAGAACAGGAAGATGTATTATCAAAAACAGATACTGTTATCACAAATTTTCAGGATAGGATACTGAAAATTAATACTACGTCAGGTATAGGTGGTAATAAGGCAACATTCAATTTTGTTTTACCCGAAAACACTATTGCCTGGAGTTATTATGTAAGTGCTGATAAAGAAGGGTTGCCAGTATATGAAAGTGCAAATAAAGAAATTATTGCAAATTCAGGTTCAATTATTTCCAAATTTCCGTTATATACCATTTTAGCAGCAGTAGCACTTGGGAAGCCTGCAACTATCCCAAAACTGCAAACAGGTGAAGACATCAATTACTGGATTATGGATGGTGACAATGTAAATTTGTTTTCTGCCGGTTCTCAATTTCGCTATATAAAAAAAGGGAAAGCAATCAATGATTATTCCCGAGTGGAACCACGTAAAGGAAGCCTCTATTTCTGCTTATTAAATGACAATGAAAAAGAACCGGTAACAGCACTGGTTAAAATAACTACCGTACAGGTAAATGAGGTGTTGGAAAACAGACCGGCGAAAAGGATGATAATTACACAAAAAAATAAGATGTATTTAAAAAATTAATTTATACCTATACTTCGGCAATAAAAATGTTTTATGAATACAAACATAATTTCTAAAGTACCAGAGTTGAAGAACACTTCTTTGAAGGACAGGGAAACTATTATTCAGAACAATCTTGACTACACTTTATTTTCCTGGAGCAAACAAAAAGGGATTGCAACGATTGCTGTAAAACATGCTGAAGGAGTGTACCTGTACGACTACGATGGCAAACGTTATATTGATTTTTCATCGGGATTGATGAATGTGAATATTGGTCATGGCAACCAACGGGTGACGGATGCGGTAGTAAAACAAATGCGGGAAGTATCGTATGTAACGCCGAGTTGTGTGACGAAGGTTC
>JBKJXQ010000157.1:0-2742 GCA_046716235.1 Chitinophagaceae bacterium | reverse complement strand
CTTACGAAGGCACACATGATATTCATTTGTTGATAACTGGAATGGATGTAACAGGATTTAATGCGTTTAAATGAAGTCGGAAAGTCAGGTAGTCCGAATGTCAGAAAGATCGCAACTAATAAATAAAAATATCTTTCGGTCTTCCTGACTCTCCGACTTTCGGACAATACAAAACAATGAAAATCTTCCTCATAGGCTTTATGGGTTCTGGTAAAACACACTGGGGCCGTTTAGTCAGTCAAAAGCTGGCCATACCTTTTTTTGATCTCGATGAACAGGTAACGGAACATGCTGGCAAATCTATTGTTGAAATATTTGCAACAGAAGGGGAAGAATATTTCCGCATACAGGAAAAGCAGGTCTTGCATATCATTGCAGAAAGCCATGATGCTTTTGTAATGGCCTGTGGTGGTGGTTCACCCTGTTATTTCAATAATATAGAATACATGAACAGTTGCGGTACCACCATTTGGATTAATACGCCACTGGATATCCTTTTTTCCAGGCTCACTGGCGAGAAAGATAAAAGACCATTGATAAAATCTCTTTCGGATGAACAGTTGAAAGGTTTTATCAGTAAAAAATTTTCCGATCGAAAAATTTATTATGAACAGGCACAGGCAGTGGTAGACGAAGACCCGCTGACAGCAGAACATATAATTGAAAAAATATTTCATGCGTAGAAATTATATTATTACCGCTGCCATCTTCGGTGGATTGGCTGTAGCTTTTGGTGCATTCGCTGCACATGGATTGGAACGTATTACAACGGATGAGAAAATTCTTCACAGCTTTCAAACAGGAGTGCAATACCAGATTTATCATGCACTTGCTTTACTTGCAGTAGCTATACTGTTTGAAAATTTTTCTTCCCGCCGGTTAATATGGACAGCCAATTGCTTTATAGCAGGAACAATATTGTTTTCAGGTTCTTTGTATCTCCTTACTTTTTTAAAAATACAAGGGAGTAGTGCAGTAAGATTTGTCGGACCGGTAACGCCGGTTGGGGGTTTATTTTTTATTGCAGGTTGGTTATTCCTGTTACTGGCAGCGGTACAAAAGAAATAATTACAGGGAAAGTTCGAGAGTAGTTACAGTTCCATTATTATTTTCAATGGTAAATGTGCCGCCAATACTTTCCATTCTCCGGGCCATATTTTTTAAACCATTACCAAATTGCCGCAGGTTTTGTAAGTCGATGCCTGCTCCATTATCAGTAATAGTTATTTTTAATTGATTATTATATGCAATATCAATTATTATAAGCGATGCATTAGAATGTTTCAAAGCGTTATTAAGTGTTTCTTTCAAACACAAGAAAACATTCCGGCGTTTATCACCACTCAATTCTTTGTCGTCAATATATTCCGGCGTATTTACTTTACATTCCATTGCTGTTCCGTCAAAATATTCCAGGGCATAAGAGCGGATATAAGAGACCAGGTTATCTAACGTATCATTGCCGCTGTTCATACTCCATATTATTGCATTCATTTTATTAAGTACATCATTAGCCGAACGGGAAATTTTTTCTATTTCAATTGGCGTATTTTCTTTCATTTTATTACGGGCTATTTCACTCATCAGTCTGATGGCAGTCATCCCGGAGCCTAATTCATCATGCATATCAGCCGAAATGCGTTGCCTTTCTTCCTGCTGTGCTTTGTACACGGCAATTTCTTTTTCATATTCTTTCATCAGGTTTTGTGCTTTTAGTACTTCTCTTTCCTTTGTACGGGCAATTAACCAGGTACGGTTTTTATAGTTCAATCCGCTAAGAAAAAAAACTAATTCAAGAAATAGCCCTGTTTCATAGTAGAAAATGGATGAACTAAAAATTCCAGGCAACTGTGAAAAAAAATTTTTCATAAAACCTGAAAGCAGTGAAATAAGGGAGAAAATAAAAAGAGACAAATTTCCCCAGAACAAGTAGCGCAGTAGCTTGTCTTTCCAATGCCGGAAGCTGTAAACAAGAAATATTATTACCATTAGCAACAGGACTATTTTTGTAAGGTTTTCAGTAAGGTTTTCACCATTAAAATTATTAGTGAAGTAGTGAAAATAAGTGTACATCAGCATTGATACCAGTGAAAAAGTCAAACCCACATTATATATTTTATAAAGAAATGGATGTTTTGTCCGGGTTGTAAGAAACTGCTGCATAAATACCATGTAGAACATGATACCTGTTAGTTGCATCATGAAATCCAAATAACTTTCCAGAAAATAGCTGAATGAATTAGTACGAAAATTATAAAGTGACATTAAAAATAGCATCAGTCCGAGAAAAAAAGCATATCCGGAATAATATAAAAATTCGGGATTTGCTCCCTGGAAATAATTCGACAATGAATAAAGTATCATCATTAATAAGAGCCCACAAAGTATATAAGTTATTAAATCTATAGTACTGTGTTTATTCTTTAAATCTGACATGAAGGCAGGCAGGTAACCTTCGTTCACTAATCTTGGGCGTACAAGGTTGATATAGGTTTTTACAAACGACAATGCTGCAATGATGGTGGCTGAGTCGTGCCCCTGTAGTATAATTCCCCGGAAACCTGCATTGTCATTATATTGTGGTAAGACAGCGGGCAGTTTTTTAACGCCATTTTTTTCAATAGTATATAATTCAATCTGATCAAAATAAAATCCCGGAAAAAAATAAACGGTAGTTACCGTATCGGATGAATTATAAACATTAAATTTTATAAGAATTTTTTTATTGATAAAATTATTAGG
>JBKJXQ010000156.1:0-3309 GCA_046716235.1 Chitinophagaceae bacterium | reverse complement strand
GGCGCAACAGGCGCTGCTATCGTTAATCATCCCGACATCAATAAGATCGCTTTTACAGGCTCCACTGATGTTGGAAAGATCATTCAACGGGCTATTTCCGGGACGAATAAAAAAGCAACGCTTGAATTGGGTGGTAAAGCCGCTAATATCATTTTTGAAGATGCTCCTATCGACCAGGCAGTGGAAGGTGTTATCAATGGAATTTATTTTAACCAGGGTCATGTGTGTTGCGCTGGTTCGAGATTGTATGTTCAGGAGTCTGTTGCCAAACAAGTGATAAGAAAATTAAAAGACAGGATTGAATCTTTGATTGTCGGCGATCCGATGGATAAGAATACCGATATCGGCGCTATCAATTCAAGAGCACAATTAGAAACCATTCACAAGTATTTGGATATTGGCAAAAAAGAAGGCGCTGAAATGTTTCAAAGCTCCTGCCCTGTTCCCAACAAAGGGTTTTGGTGCAGGCCGACCATATTTACCAATGTGGCTCAAAGCAACCGCATCGCACAGGAAGAAATTTTCGGGCCGGTTCTTTCTATTCTTACATTCCGTACTGATGATGAAGTGATAGAAAAAGCAAACAATTCACCTTACGGATTAAGTCCTGGTGTGTGGACAGATAAAGGTTCTAAGATATTTAACATGACAAAAAGAATGAGAGCTGGTGTGGTATGGGCAAATACGTTTAACAAGTTTGACCCAACTTCTCCATTTGGTGGCTATAAGGAAAGTGGATTTGGAAGAGAAGGTGGATTGCATGGTTTGTTGCCGTATTTAAACCTTATTAGCTAATGAAATTTATTAAACGCAGAGAACATGAGTAAAGGAGATTTCGCAGAGTTGACTCTGCGAAATCTTTGCGTTCTTCTTTCTAAGCGGTAAAAAAATAAAAATGGAAAACACATCAATCAAAAAATCTTCACTCAGCATTAGTGAAAATGGATTGGAGAAAAAGAAAAATTCCGGTAGGCTGGAGGTACTGAAGACTTATAAAATTTATATTGGCGGACAGTTCCCCAGAACAGAATCAGGTCGTTATTATATTCCTGTAAATGCAGCGGGAAAAAAAATGGCCAATGTTTGTCTTAGTTCGAGAAAAGATTTTCGGGATGCTGTTGTAGCAGCAAGAGGTGCAGTAAGTGGGTGGAGTGGCCGAGCCGCCTTCAACCGCAGCCAGATACTTTACCGGATGGCCGAAATGCTGGAAGGAAGAAAAACACAATTTATTGATGAACTGATACAACAGGATGCAACAAAAGCAAAAGCGGAGAAAGAAGTGAATTTGGCTATTGACCGCCTAATACATTATGCAGGTTGGTGTGATAAGTTTCAACAACTATTCAGTGCCGTGAATCCGGTAGCATCTTCACATTTTAATTTTTCTGTTCCGGAACCAACAGGAGTGGTGAGCATCATTGCGCCGCAAAATGATTCATTGATTGGATTAATTTCAGTTATTGCACCTGTTATTGCGGGTGGTAATACTTGTATTGTATTGGCATCTGAAACAAAACCTTTGTGTGCTGTAACTTTTGCAGAAGTATTAAACTCTTCTGATTTACCCGGTGGCGTTGTCAATATTTTAACTGGCAAACCAGCTGAACTGGCCTCCTGGTTTGTAGATCACATGGACGTAAATGCAACCATTTACTGTGAAAATAATTCTGAGATAAAGAAAATGATGCGGGAAAAATCGGCCAATAATCTGAAACGCATCACTTTCTACGATAAAATAAATTGGTACGCCGATGAAGGACAATCACCTTACTTCATCATGAACACCCAGGAAATAAAAACTACCTGGCACCCGGTTGAAAATATTGCCAGTGCCGGTAGTGGATATTAACCCTGCCAGCAAAGAGGGGGGAAAACAACCCTGAGTAATTATTTTTTGGTAAGATTTTTGACCTTATGGCACACATGAAATTCATTTTTACTTTTACAGCACTTATTATCACAGCAAATTGTTTTGCTCAACGGGATACAGCTTGGGTACAACAAGTTGACAGTAATTCAGTTGTTGTTCACAAAGACCCACGGATAGACATGCTGGTTAAAAAACAAGCCACTATTAACGAGGTAACCAGCCGGGATAGCAGAAGAACGGATAAAGGATTTCGCCTGATGATAATTAGCACCAATAACAGGGATGAAGCCATGGCGGCTAAAACAAAAATATATACCTATTTCCCTGAAATGAAAGCTTATCTCTGGTATCAATCACCTTACTTTAAGGTAAAAGCCGGCAATTTTAAAGACCGGAAAGATGCTGAAGCTTTTCAACAAAGATTGAATATCTATTTTCCTAAGGGAGTCTTCATTATGAAAGATATTATTGAGGTAAAGCCCACCAAGATTTCAGAAGATGATGATATGAAGCCATAAATTCTATAATGTTGACTAGTTTTAAAAAAATCCTTGTTTCCCGGCAGGGATTTTTGTTTAAAAGCAATCCGCTGTCCGCTTCCGTTTGATTTACTATTTTTACTGCCTATATAAATTGCTCTGATAATTATTGAACCGGCCATATATTTAATTGTCGATTTCAATTTTACCCCAAACACAATAAAAACAAATAAGTGAAAGAAAAGATACAGGCCCTGGCAAAATTATATGCACCGGAAATAATAGAAGTCCGTCACCATCTTCATGCAAATCCTGAGCTGAGTTACAAGGAATTTGAAACATCCAAATTTGTGCAAAGCAAATTGAAGGAATTGGGAATTCCATTTGAAGTAAAAGCAACAACCGGTGTAGTTGGGCTGATAAAAGGAAAGAACCCCGATAAAAAAATCATTGCCCTTCGTGCCGATATGGATGCCCTGCCAATTAAAGAAGAAAATGATATTTCTTATAAGTCGAAAAATGATGGTGTGATGCATGCCTGTGGGCATGATGTGCATACCAGCTGTTTACTTGGTGCTGCTAAAATTCTAATGGCATTAAAAAATGAATGGGAAGGAACAGTAAAATTAATTTTTCAACCTGGTGAAGAAAAAAATCCCGGTGGTGCTTCATTAATGATTAAAGATGGGGTACTTGAAAATCCAACACCACAAGCTATTCTTGCCCTGCATGTAAATACAATTTTAGAAGTGGGGCAATTAAGTTTCCGCAGCGGTAAAGTAATGGCCAGTGCAGATGAATTATATTTTACGGTAAAAGGCAAAGGAGGTCATGCTGCATCTCCACACATTACTATCGATCCTATTCTTATCAGTTCGCATTTAATTATTGCCCTGCAACAATTGATAAGCAGAAATAATAATCCATTTAATCCATCTGTACTTTCAATCACTGCATTCA
>JBKJXQ010000155.1:0-2797 GCA_046716235.1 Chitinophagaceae bacterium | reverse complement strand
AAACAAAAACTGCTGGGTAGCTCTTTTTCAATCCCGCATATTTTTTCAGGCGAGAACGAATTGAGTGATTCAATAGATAAGGAAGTATTTACTCTTTCTCACCTTGAGCAACCTGATTTATTTCTCCGGTTAAGACCGGGCAAAGAAAATATTGTAAAGCAAAAACTTACTAACAAGAAGATTTTATTTAAAACTATTACTGACAACTGTATCTCCTTACCAAATTCATCAGGTATTGATGGTTTGATATTACTGGATAAGGAAGCAGTAGTGCAGGATTACAGTTCGCAACGGGTAGGGGAGTTTATGGAACTAGTCAGGCCGACTATTCCGGATCCGCTTTTGCTTCGTGTATGGGATTGCTGTGCTGCCAGTGGTGGCAAATCTATTATGGCAAAGGATATACTGGGCGATATGGATTTAATAGTTTCTGATGTGCGGGAATCAATTCTCATAAATTTGCAAAATCGTTTTTCAGCTGCTGGTATCAAAAACTATGAAAGCTTTATTGCGGACTTAAGTAAGCCACTAACTATTTCTTTATCTACTTTCAACCTGGTTATTGCAGATGTACCCTGTACAGGTAGCGGTACATGGGGACGTACACCAGAACAGTTATATTATTTTGATGAAAAGAAAATTGAGGAATACACTGTTTTGCAAAAAAAAATAATCAGTAACATAATGTTACAGCTTGAACCGGAAGGTTATTTGTTATACATTACCTGTTCAGTATTTAAAAAGGAAAATGAAGAAGTAGTTGAATTTATTAGAGAAAAATTTAACCTTAACATTATAAAAATGGAATTGCTAAAAGGATATGATAAAAAAGCCGATACGATGTTTGCAGCTTTGTTGAAAAAGAAAAAGTAACTGCAGAAATTAGTTATGGTCAATCATCCACATGGTAATACCAAACCCCGTTTTATAAGGCCCACCTGAACCACCGGTATTTGGTTGATACTCCCATAATTCATATTCCCGGTAAATGAGTCCGATGTTTTTAGAATATCTTTCAACCGATCTCGATTTTGAAGCATAGGAAGTGGGAATAGTTATGGGAACGTTGAATTTTTCATCGGTTTGTTCTACAGTATATACATTGGAATAATTAATTCCGCGGTAAGAAAACACTGGTAAAGAACTTTCATAGGTAAAATCCCAGGTTGCAATGTTATCATCATTACTAAAATTAAATTTGGGAGTATATGGGTCAGTAGGAAGATAACTATTTCCCTTCCAGGTATAATTCTCTTTTATTGGTAAATGCAACTTAATAATACGGAGGTTATCTTCTGTCAATTCTACCTGGTTATCCAGCGGAGTGATAAAATAGCTCCCTGCATTAGTCCATGGTTGTGCTGCTGTCCATGATGAAGTGTTAACAGAATCTCTCAGGTATTTAAATACTCTGTATGAAGGACGGCCGAGATTGTCTGTAATTTTTGCGTCTATCACATGCTTCACCTGGTATTTATGAAATTCCGTTACCCTTCCAAAAGAGGTGAAGACCATAGAATCTAACCGGTAAGTAATGTACTTACCTTGTGCAAGGGGTATATAATCACTTAATGCTTCAGTAGTAAATTCTTCTTTCTCATTGCAGGAGAAAAGAGCAACAAGAGTAGCCGCAAAAAGACTGAGGCAGGTAGTGGACAGTAGCTTCATAAATGGTTTTCAGTGTTTTCGGATACAAATATTAGTCCTATAAAGGCCATAAAGATCCAATTAATGCTGCTTTAAATGTAAAAACAAAAGCGGAGAAATAAAATTCCCCGCTTTAAAACGTTTACAAAATCTCTTTATTGCCTGAAAATGAGTCGTTAGCCAATAGTCCGGAGTCAATAGTCAGCATCTTGATTATTAAGGATTCTCCTCCAGACTAATGACTCAAGACTCCTGACTCTCTCAGAACTCCTGACTGTATTATGCCTCCCCCTATCACATCATCACCCTCGTAAAAAACAGCACTTTGTCCCGGTGCAATGCCTTTTACATTTTCATAAAAACGAACTTTCATTATTCCGTTTTCCGGATAGATGTTGGAAAGACTACCCTTATCCTTATACCGGATTTTGGTAGTGGCTTCCATTCCGGGTGTTATCGTATCATATTTTATCAGGTTGAGTTTACCTACCGTCATTTCATTTTGATCAAGATCCTCCTCATCCCCCAGCACCACCGTATTATTTTCAGCATCAATTTTTGTAACAAAAACTGGTTTGCCAAAGGCAATGTCCAACCCTTTACGCTGGCCAATGGTATAAAAAGGATAACCTTTATGCTGGCCAAGAATTTTCCCGTGTTTATCAATAAAATTTCCGCCTGCCACTCTTTCTTCCAATCCTTCTACTCTTCTTTTTAAGAAACCACGGTAGTCGTTATCGGGCACAAAACATATTTCATAACTCTCACTTTTTTTGGCCAGTTCAGGATAGCCATAATCGAGTGCCATCTGGCGGATCTCGGTTTTACGATAGGGCGCCAATGGTAATAATGTTCTGCTTAATAAATCTTGTTGCAATCCCCATAATACATAACTCTGATCCTTCGTGTCATCAATGGCTTTACTTACCACATATCGTCCATTATCATGCTGGCGGATTTTAGCATAATGGCCGGTGGCGATAAAGTCACAACCTAATGCATCAGCTCTTTTTAATAAAGCTCTCCATTTAATATGTGTATTGCAAAGCACACAAGGATTGGGTGTTCTTCCGGCAATGTATTCATCCACAAAATTTTCGATGACAAAATCACCAAACTCTTCACGGATATCAAGAATGTAATGTGGAAA
>JBKJXQ010000154.1:0-4268 GCA_046716235.1 Chitinophagaceae bacterium | reverse complement strand
TTTTTATTTAATAATATATTAGGAAGCTGTTTGTCTTTTTTAAATGCTGCAGTAAATGTTTCCAGTAAAGTTGAACGGATAATGCAGCCGCCCCGCCAGATGCGTACCACATCCTGCAACGGAATGTCCATTTGCAATGAAGCGGATGCTTTATGCAACATGGCTAACCCCTGAGCATAGGATATAATGGTGGCACAATACAATGCATCATGCAATTGCTGAATAAATTTTTCTTTATTACCGGTGAAGGGTTTGATGGTTGGTTTATACAAAGCGGCAGCAACCACTCTTTCTTCTTTGCAGGCAGAAATATTCCGAAGAGTAACAGCCATATCAATAGTTGGAATAGGAACCGGTAAATCCATTGCATCCTGCGAAGTCCACTTACCTGTACCTTTAGAGCCAGCTTTATCTAAAATCATATCCACCAACCGGTTTGTTGTCAAATCATCTTCTTTCAAAAAAATATCTCTTGTAATTTCAATCAGGAATGATTGCATCTCACCTTCATTCCATTTTTTAAAAACAATATGTAGTTCGTCGTTGTTTAAACCAACTACATTTTTTAAAACGCCATATACTTCACTGATCAACTGCATGATGGCATATTCAATACCATTATGCACCATTTTTACATAATGACCAGCTGCACCTTTTCCCATGTAGGCTACGCAAGGTTCATTATTAACTTTAGCAGACACTGCTTCCAGAATCGGTTTTAAATATTGCCATGCTTCAACATCACCACCGGGCATGATGCTTGGACCTTTCCTTGCTCCCTCTTCACCACCACTTACACCCATACCTATGAAATGTATTTTTTTATCCTGCAAAAAATTTATTCGCCGCAACGTATCGGTATAATGCGAATTACCTCCATCTATTATAATGTCGCCTTCTTCTATTAATGGCAATAAATCATTCAGAACACTATCTACTATGGGTCCTGCAGGTACCAGCATCATCAGCTTCCGGGGTTTTTTCAGAGACTCCACCATTGCGGCTAAAGTGGCTACTCCTTTTACTGTTGTGCCGGGTGTGGCCAACGATTCCAGCAGAACAGCCTTATCAGGATTTTTATCAAACCCTATGGCGGCGAAATTATGGTCAGCCATGTTTAATAACAGGTTGCAGCCCATCGTTCCAAGACCTATCATTCCAAAATCATATTCTGATACCGACATTTTTTTATTTTGAACTGTAATTTATTGCAAATTGAAATAGCTTTACTCAACCTTCTCTTATTATTAATCAAAATTATTTATATGCGGTACTTTTTTGTTTTAATGATACTGGTAATTTCCTTTTCGGCGAAAGCGCAGAATAGCGGTGCTATAAAAAATAAAATCACTGCAAAAGAATTTATAATGCTATCCTCTGAATATGAACAGATGCAAAAGGAACTTAAACTATTAGAAAGCCAACGTTTGGAATTGCAAAAGAAATTGAAGCAACATGATTCTACGTTCCAGGTGTTGAATGCCAAACTACAGCAGTGGGAGCTAAAGACTGATGCTGCTATCGGTATCGATGCCGGAAATAATTCACAAAACCAATTGCTGAATGCCACTAAACAAATGCAGGAAACGCAAATGTCATTTAACCTGCAATACCTGCAACTGCAAAGCCAGATGCAGCGGGAGAACAGGAGCTATACTGCTATCAGCAATATTATGAAAACCAAACATGATACCGTGAAGAATAGTATATCAAATGTGCGATGAAAACTACTTGATATACCGTTCAAAAAATTCGAAAGTTCTCAGCATCTGATCAATACGTTGACGGTTGTTACCGCTTCTTGTCAGTTCATGTGTGCCTCCGGGATGACGGACATATTCCACTGGCCTGCCTAATACTTTTAAACTGTGGTATAGCATTTCGCTTTGTACAAAACCGGTGCGACGGTCATTATCACCATGAAAAATAATGTAAGGTGTGGTTATATTTTGTACATAATTAATTGGTGATTCTCTTTCCAATATTGCTTTAGTAGCTGGCTCCCACGGATAGCCACCAAAATAGTTAGGTACTAACCGCCACGCATTGCCTTCGCCAAAAAAAGTAGCAAGGTCATACACTCCACGCTGTGAGCAGGCAGCTTTAAAACGATTATCATGCGAAATAATCCATGCCACTAAATACCCGGCATACGAACCGCCGGTTACTACCAGCTTAGAAGTATCGGCCCATCCTTCAGCCACTGTTTTATCCAGTGCGGATAATACATCTTTTGTTGGGCCTGTTCCCCAGTCATTCATATTGCCCCGTAAAAAATCTATACCATAACCACCGCTGCCTCTTGGATTGCAATACACCACACCATAGCCTTTGCTGCAGAAATATTGAAACTCATGCCACATAGAACTTTCACCCGGTCCCCACATAGCAGAAGGCCCGCCATGTATATTCAGCAATAAAGGAAATTTTTTACCTGCTTCATAATTGGTTGGTTTCATTACCCAATATTCCACTTCCATTCCTTTCTCATTTTTGAAACTATGTTTTTCAGGAAGGCTAATTTTTTTTCCGGCAATCCATTCGCTGTTAAAGCTGCTGATTTGCTTTTGATTCTTTGCAGCAGCATCGGCGAGGTATAATTCAAAGGGGTTGACTACTGCTGTTTTTACAAAAACTAATTTATCATTTACTACATCAAAACTGCTGATGCCACTGTCGTAATCGGTTAGTTGTTCTGTTTTTTTTGTATTGAGAGCTACACGATAAACAGGTTGCCCACCATTACTTTGTGCAGAGAAATAAATATACTTCTCATCATTGCTCCAGGTAATATTTCCTTTACTACGGTCAAATGGAAGTTCGATAATATCTTTTGCAGAACCATTTATTGGAATGATGGCTAATGCAGGTACACTTACAAAAGAAGTATTGCCATATTGAAAAGCCAGCCATTTACCTGATGGAGAAATGCGGGGAGAGTTATAGTTCTTTCCTTCTTCTCCTAATAACTTACGAAGGTTGCTACCGTCAGCATTGGCAATAAAAATTTCACTTTCGAGGGAACGATCAGGATGTTGTAATGAATCAATATCACCTGCTAATATCAACTGTTTTCCGTCAGGGGTAAAATCAGCAAAATTAAAACGATAAAAACCTTTGGTGACAGCAACAGGTTTTGCATCTGTCTTTGTATCTATAATAAAAAAATGATTGAAACTTATATCAGCGTTCACATCCAGTTCGTCGAGAAAATTAAGTTTGTTTACCACTTTTGCTTTTTTATCAACGGCATTGTTATCTAAGTAAGCCTTTATCTCGTCGATGTTTCCATCGGGGTCGGCTTTGGCGGCAGACATTTTTAATTGTTGATTTTTTTCGAAGCCCGGTTTTTCAAAAGACCATTTTGGAATTTCTTTACCGGCATTAAGAATTGAATCTTTTAATAAATCTCTCAATGGAATACTGGCTGCAAAAAGAATTTGTTTTCCATCGGGGCTCCATTTGGGATTGCCTGCTCCGTATTTATATTTAGTAAGCTGCATTGCTTCCCCACCATCCAGGGGAAGCAAAAATATTTGTGGTTTGCTATCAACCGTCCGGACAAAAGCTATTTGTTTTCCATCGGGACTAAATACAGGTTGCGTAGAATTTTCTTTAGAAGTCAATTGTTTGGGAGAGGATTTGCCATCAGTATTTACTATCCAAATTTGCGTTACATATTTATATTCCAGTTTACTTTCTCCATCTGGTTCAATGCTGGTCACTGTAAACAAAGCTTTGCTGCCATCTTTACTCAGCGAAACTGCACCCGGAGTTTTTATTTTAAGCATGTCGGTTACTTTCACCGGGTCTTTGCCATTTTGGGCAAAAGAAAATATAGTTACAAAAACCAACAATAATGCAGCGATAAGTTTTCTCATGTGTAATAATTTGGAAATTGAATGTACGATTTCTCCACCGTTTCCGGTAATGATAAATGATGAGAGGCGATGTTGATTACAGTCTGGGTTTAAAAAAATATTCAGTAAGCAATACTCAATTTTCAATATTCAATTCGGAGAGTCTTTGTATTTTAGGATTTAAACAGTTGATTTATGGAACAAAGAAAATATGATCTTGAAGACCGTTGTGTAGATTACACTTGCCGTATGATTGATGTTGTTGAAGCGTTGCCAAATACCAGTGCCGGAAATTATATAGCCGGGCAACTAGTCAGGTCTTACCATTCTCCAACATTTAATTATGGTGAGGCGCAGGGTGCTGAATCACGGAATGACTTTATACATAAAATGGGTATAATTCTAAAA
>JBKJXQ010000153.1:0-3236 GCA_046716235.1 Chitinophagaceae bacterium | reverse complement strand
CGTCCTGAAATCGATAGACTTCGCTTGCTACGTTGAATAACTATGACAACTTTCTTAATTTCATCAGTAGCTTCAGAAATAAGCCTGGAACTTAAATGGTACTTTAAAAGTCCCTCCTGAAATTTGGGCTGGAATGTATAATGCCTTTTTTTATTTGTGAAGGCAATTGATGAATTAACAGGTGATCTCTTTTTTTAGAGAATCCCGAACAGAAAAATCTTATTATCAAAATACATTCCCTGAAGTTTTTTCTTAAAAAAATTATTTATGAAAAAGCAAGAGTTATCACTTCAGGTTATTAATGAACATGCAGCAGGCATCGACATTGGATCTCGTTTTCACATGGTTGCTATTGATCAGCTAAAGGAAAACGTCAGGCAATTTGGCGTTTACACTAAAGATCATGAGCAGTTAATTGACTATCTGCATAATGCTGGCGTTACTTCTATTGCGATGGAAAGTACAGGCAATTATTGGCAAACACTTTTTAGCGTACTTCAGCAAGCAGGGTTCGAAGTGCTGCTGGTGAGTGGCAGTCAGACTAAAAATGTAAAAGGTCGTAAAACAGATGTTATAGATTGCATGTGGATACAGAAATTGCATTCACTTGGCCTATTATCAGGAAGCTTTCTTCTTAGTAATGCCATTCAGGAACTTCGGACCTATTATCATCATCGTTTACATCTCATTGAGCAAGCTTCTATGTATGTTCATAAAATGCAAAAATCATTGCGGCTTATGAATATTCGGTTAGACATTGTCATTAGAGATGTGGTTGGCAAATCTGGATTAAACATTGTTGAAGCAATTTTAGCAGGCAATCGGGATCCTAAACATTTATCCACTCTTGTTGACATAAGAGTAAAAAAGTCACAACAGGAAATTGCCGATGCGTTGCAAGGATCATGGCAGGAAGAATTATTGTTTGAATTAAGAACCTCATTAGATTTTTACAAAGTATATGAAAGAGCTTTGTTGGAATGCGATAAACAAATTGAGAATAAGTTAATAAGCTATATTCCGCAAACCACTCTTGATTCTCAGGAAGAAAAGATGCTAAAAGAAAGTAGCAAAAAAAGCAGAAAACATGCTCCGGCATTAAATGTTTCCAGACTTGCTTACCAATACTTTCACACAGATCTTTTTGCTATTTCCGGCATCAGCCATACGACCGTTCTTTGTCTGATGACAAACATGGGGCATGATCTGCATAAGTTTTCATCGGCAAAAAGTTTTGCTTCCTGGCTTAGATTAGTACCAAACAATAAAATTAGCGGAGGGCATATTATTAGCAACAAAACGCCATCAGGGAAAAATTTAATCGCAACAGCATTAAGGCAAGCAGCTAATTCTATCGGTAACCAGAAAGATCATGAACTCACCCCATTCTTTAAAAGAATTGCTTTTAGAAAAGGCAGAATAGCAGCCATAACTGCAACTGCACGTAAACTAGCTGTTATCGTTTGGAACATGATAACCAAAGTACAGCCATATAAAAAGTGCCTGCCATTAAATAGCGGAAGAAATAAATCTTCTCAATTGAAGAATATTGAAAAACGTATTGGATTATTACAATTGACGCAGGATGAGCTTAAAAGATTATTTTCACAAACGTTATTATTAACCGAATAAAATGGTGTTGTACAGAAATAGGTTGAGAATATATTTGTCGCCCCGCCATATTGCCAATGAATGTTGCCAGCAGGTGCTATGCACTTATTAAAGCGGTATTGGCTGTAATACAGTTTTTTCCCATTCGGCTAATTTTACTTTCATCTTTTCGAACCTCTTTTTTTCTTTTGTCTTGAGGTCATTTTTTTCCTCCTGGTCAACAGTTAAATCAAAAAGGTATTCACCTTTTTCATCTTTCAGGTATTTCCATTTTCCATCCCTGACAGCCTTGTGTTTACTCCTTTGAAATGTTCTCCAGTAAAGTGTTCTGTGTATATTTTTATATTTTCCTGTCAAAACCGGTATCAAGTCAATGCCATCTAATGGGAAATTTTTATCAGTTTTTGCCCCTCCTGCTTTAAGAATTGTAGCAGTCCAGTCCATAGTTGTAGCTACTTGTTGTGTTGTAATGCCAGCATTTATTTTGTCAGGCCATTTTACAAAAGCGGGCACTCTTATCCCGCCTTCCCAAAGTGTCATTTTTGACTTAGATAAACCTCCATTATCAGAATACCTTTCACCACCATTATCGTTTGTAAAAATTACTATTGTATTGTTGTTTAATTGTGATTCATTCAAGGCCTCCATTATTTTTCCAACCCCATCATCAAGACTTTTCATCATGGCAGCGTAAACAGATGGGGAGCCACCTACAGTAAAGTCTGTTGAATCAGGATAAGCCAAATCAGTGGGACCCTGCCAAGGCCAGTGAGGGGCATTGAACGTTATCATTAAAAAGAATGGTTTATTGTGTTTTTGATTTATAAATGAAACAGATTTTTGAGAAAATAAATCAGTCAGATAACCTTCTGTATAAACTAACGAATCATTTTCATACAGGTCATATGCCCGTGTTCCATTTTCGCCTTTATGTGAGATGTAATCAGCCCCGCCGCTATGGATACCAAAAAAATAATCAAATCCATTCTTTGTTGGGCTATGCTGAGGCATAAAACCTAAATGCCATTTTCCAATCAGAACGGTTTCGTACCCACTTGCTTTCATTAGGGTGCCTAAAGAAGGATTGTCCTTAGTCAACCCATAGGCACTGTCTTTTTTCGGACTGCGGAGAGGCTCCAGTAACCCAAGGGGTAGTTTGGCAGGATAGCGGCCGGTCATCAGGGCAGTACGGGTTGGGGTGCAAACAGGAGCGGCGGCATAAGCATTCACAAACTTTACGCCCTGTGCAGCCAGTTTGTCCAGGTTGGGTGTCATAAATTTTTTGTTCCCATAACAACTCAAATCACCATAACCCATATCATCGGTCATGATATAAATAATATTTGGGCGTTGAGCCAGTATCGGGTCAACTAAAAGAATCAGAGAAAGAAAAATCGTGTACCTAACTATTATATTTATAGTATGGCGTTGCATGGTCTAGTTGGTTTGATTAATTCATTGTTTGTCTTATTGTTAGCAAAGAAGCATTGCTGGCAACGGACAAGGCTTGGCGTTGTGGCGGTCGCCCGGCCAATTAGCATTGGCAAGATATAAGGTCTTTTGATTAGGTGAAATGATGATTCCATTAGGCTTGGTTACATTTGCAGCTACCAAATGAATGGAAC
>JBKJXQ010000152.1:0-3948 GCA_046716235.1 Chitinophagaceae bacterium | reverse complement strand
CCAAGGGATGCTTCCCGGTATTTTGGAGAGCAGCTGATAAAATATATCCTGGAAGATTTGATAAAGGGAAGTTCGGTAATTATAGAAAAAGCAACTATTGCAAAGGATGGCGAACTAACGGAATATTATCAGTACCTGACGGATTATGCAGAAGGGAAACTATAAATGCAGATAATAATCTTTTAATAGAGTTGCGAAAGCTGTTGTGTATTTGTCGTTATCATTTTTTATAGCAATTTCATCTATCATTGTTTCAATTAGTTTTTCTTGGTTTAATTTCCCTTTCACTATAATGCGGAAATAGTTGTGCATGACCGATTGCCGTACAAAAGTTAATTGCTGAATACCCAGCCCGTTTTCTGAAAACAATTTTTTTATCTCTTCAGTTCTTTTGTAGGGTAGCAGCAGATAAAAAAGACCACCTGGTTTCAGGTTCTTTTTAATAACCGTTAAAAGTTGTGGAAGCAATAAACCTTCATTATGATGGGCAATATTTTTCTTTGCATCATTTCCCTTCAATTCATTTTCATAGAAAGGTGGGTTACATACAATAGCATCATATAAAACCGGTAATTCGAATTTTGTTACATCGGCATGAAGAATTTTTATTCTGTCTGCCCATGGTGAAGCAGTTGCATTTTTGGTAGCTTGATCAAAAGCCTCTTTATCTATTTCAATGCCATCAATGCAAGCTTCGTTCGCCTGTGCCAGCATAATGGCTAACAATCCTGTACCCGTTCCAATATCAAGAAAATTACAGGTGCCAGGCTTCCGGCTAATAATTTCTAATTCCCGGCTTACCCATGCCCCCAACAAACATCCATCAGTAGTTACCTTCATGGCACACTTATCCTGGTGAATAATGAATTGTTTAAATTGAAAATAGGAATTAGCCATTGTATATTACCATTTCGCCCTGGCAGTTGCAGTAACTGAAAGTTCAGAAAAATGTCCGGCTAAATATTTATAATACCCCGTAATGGCAATCATAGCGGCATTATCAGTACAATATTCAAAAGCAGGTATAAATGTATTCCACCCATTTTGTTTTCCCATTTCTGTAAAAGATTTTCTTAATCCACTGTTGGCTGATACCCCACCAGCCAGGCAAATATTTTTAATACCGGTTGCGAGGGCTGCTTTTTTTAATTTATTCAGCAGAATGGTAACAATGCGGTATTGAATGGAAGCACAGATATCCGGTAAATTATTTTGTATAAATTCCTGTTTTTCTTTTTCAGTAGCGGTAAATTCTTCTTTAAACAAATTGCTCTTGCCGGCATTTTGTAAAAAATAAAGGATAGAAGTTTTCAATCCACTAAAACTGAAATTTAATTCGGGTATTTGTGGTTCAGGAAATTTAAAACGGGTGGCATCACCTTGTTGTGCATATTTATCAATCAAAGGTCCGCCGGGATAGGGTAGCCCTAATATTTTTGCTGATTTATCAAAAGCTTCACCGGCTGCATCATCAATGGTTTCGCCAATTACTTTCATACTTACCGGCGATTCACACAAAACTATTTGTGTGTGGCCGCCACTAACTGTCAAACATAAAAAAGGAAAAGCCGGTTTTGGATCATCAATTAAATTGGCCAGCACATGTGCCTGCATGTGATGAACAGCTATCAAAGGTTTATTGAGAGATAATGCTAATGATTTGGCAAACTGGCTACCTACCAGCAAGGAGCCAATAAGTCCGGGAGATTGCGTAAAAGCTATAGCATCTATTTCCTGTAATTCAATTCCTGCATCACGGATGGCAGTATCTGCAACAGGTATTATATTTTGCATGTGTGCACGGCTGGCCAGCTCGGGTACCACACCTCCATATTTTTCATGCACAGTTTGATTGGCAATATAATTGGAAAGAATTTTTCCATCCACACAAACGGCTACCGATGTTTCATCGCAGGAAGATTCTATTGCTACAATTGTAAGGCCCTTTTGTTGCTTTAACACGGAGCCGGAAGACTCATTACTGAATTTAATTTCTTTTGGCATCCGTAGAAAAAATACTTTTTAATAAAATATTATTTTATCACAAAACAAATTTGATTGCAGAAAACAACCAGAGAATCATTTTTTAATATCAACTCCGTATTGCCACTACCGGGTCCATCCTTGCTGCTTGTCTTGCTGGTATAAATCCTGCTACAATCCCTACCACAATACAGATACCTATGGCTAATGCCATATTGGAAGTTGAGATGTATACAGGAAAATCTAATGCACCCGTCAGAATTTTTGTTAGCCCGAAAACCAATGCTAATCCAATCAATCCTCCAATAATGCAAAGAAAAGCAGACTCCAATAAAAATTCTGCCAGTATTACCCGGCTCTTGGCACCGATCGCTTTTTTTAATCCAATCTGGCTGGTACGTTCTCTTACGGAAACAAACATAATATTAGCTACACCAAACATTCCTACGATTAATGATAAACCTGCAATTGCCCATCCACCAATATTCAGGCTTACAAATGCGGAACTTATTACATCACTAAAATCATTGATATCATTCAAAGCAAAATTTTCTTCCTTCATCGGGGTAAGTTTATGAATGGCCCGCATTACACCGGTCAATTCATCTTTTAATGCCTTGCTGGTAACATTTTCCTTCCCCTGTACTATTATTAATGGATCTGCTTTTAGTTCATTCATCATATTCCGGGCAAAGCGGTAAGGTATTATTATACTCTGATCAAAATTCCATCCACCTATAATTTGCTTGCCTTGTTTTTTAATTACACCGATTACACTTATTTTTTTCCCACGGCTTACTATTTCTTTTCCAATGGCCACTTCAGCCGTACCAAATAATTTTTCAGCTACTTCAATGCCAATTACAACCGCATTACTGCCCCGGTCAAATTCTGCATCGGACAAATAACGTCCATATTGTACTTCTACCGGTTGTATATTTTCAAAATCTTCGCTTATACCATAGACATTGATGTTGGATAGACTGTTGCTGTTATATTCAACATTGTCGGTTACTTTTATTCTGAATGCTACATACAAAGCTCCGGGGGTTCTCTCAGCAATCTGTTTCATCTCCTGAAATTTCGGAGAAGGTCGGTTCACATATTTCCACCAGGGATAGTCGGGGCCGCCACCGGCACTGTAGTCCCATTTATCAATATAAATTGTATTTGCTCCCAATGATTTTACCTGGTCCTGAATATTTCGTTCCAGGCTGCCAACAGTGGTTAGCACACCGATGATGCAAAAAATACCAATGGTAATGCCGAATAAAGAAAGAAAGGTGCGGAGTTTGTTTTTCCACAATTCCTGCATGGCCATTTTTAAACTGCTGGTAACTATTTCTATTGAGCGGCGAATCACCCCGCAAATTTACCGGAAGATATGGGAGTGATAAAAGATATTATTTTGTCGATTTCTATTTTAGTTTGTGGTTTAGAGTTTGTATAAAAATATTTTCCATTATCTCTTTCAGCAGGTAATTTGGACTTACGATAATAATTTGTATTTTGTCATTCCCCTCTGATACATTTTTTCCTGCTTTTTAACCACTAAACCAAACCTGCCATGAGAAAATTACCAGTTTTTCTTATCCTAACTTGTTTTCTTATTTCCTGTATTAAACAAATTAAACCTTCCGATGAATTTACATTGCAGGAGGGGCAAACAGCAGCAAGAGTTAGTACTACTAAAACGCTATTTACGAAATATACCATACGGCCTGGTCAGCACTATTGTGATCAGAATACTATTAAGTCTGTACGTCCAAGCGAAATGAAATTTATGGCCCGGTTCGATAATACTGCTATTTATCAGACTATCGATCCTTTAAATCAATATGACATCAACAAATTATGGGGTTTCTCTGAAGGCTTTGATCACCAGTATAACAGTGCCCGCATCGGCTGGGCATATAATGATGGTGCATTACGTTTATATGCTTACGCTTATAATAATGGAGTGAG
>JBKJXQ010000151.1:0-4427 GCA_046716235.1 Chitinophagaceae bacterium | reverse complement strand
CCAAACGAAGCTATCCGTGAAGAAGTGGAAAAAGAATTGCGTTCAAAAGCTGCTGACTGGCAAAAGAAAAAGAACGAAGAATTTCAGATAAAACTGGAAGAAGAAAAAAAGTTGTTACAACAATCGCTTGAACAAAATATTCGTAAAAATATTAGCGGCGATTTTGAAAATAAACTTAGATTACTGGAACAGAATAATAAAGAAAACGAAGAGAAATTAAAATTATCCCGTCAGAAAGAAGTGGACTTTCTCCGCAAAGAACAAGACCTGAAAAACAAAGAAGCTGAAATAGAGTTAACAGTTCAACGGCAATTACAAAAAGACCGGGAAAAACTGACGGAGGACATCCGCAAAATTGAAGAACAAAAAGTAGCAGCAAAGGATACGGAATACCAGTTACGATTAAAGGAACTTGAGAAACAATTAGACGATCAAAAAAAACTGGCCGAAGAAATGCGCCGCAAATCTGAACAAGGTTCAATGCAATTGCAAGGCGAAGTACAGGAACTTGCATTGGAAGAATTATTGAAAGCAGCTTTTCCTTTTGATATAATAAGTGAAGTAGGTAAAGGGGTTCGTGGTGCCGATTGCATTCAAACTGTTCGGAATAACCTGGGACAGGAATGTGGTAAAATAATTTTTGAAAGCAAACGAACTAACAATTTTGCCAATGACTGGATTGAAAAATTAAAAGCGGATATGCGCAGCCAGGGAGCTGATGTAGCAGTAATTGTTACTAACGTGTTGCCAAAAGAGATGGATCGCTTTGGTGAAAAAGATGGTGTGTGGATCTGCAACTTTGCAGAAGTAAAAGCTATCATCCACATGCTGCGGGATGGAATTATTAAAATGTCATCCGCATTAAAAAGCCAGGAAAACAGGGGTGATAAAATGCACTTACTGTATGATTATCTTACCAGTCGTGAATTTGCAGGACAGTGGCAGGCCATCCGGGAGGGTTTTATGAATATGAAACTTTCGATACAAAGAGAAAGGGATGCCATGGAAAAATTATGGAAGGCAAGAGAAAAACAATTAGAAAAAGTATTGCTCAGTGCTGCTCATGTGCGGGGCTCCATAGAAGGTATTTCAGGAACTGATGTTGATTTGAACCTGCTGGAATCAGGTAATGAAGAAGAATAAAATATTGCCATCTTTTTTTACATGATGGCAATATTTACGTTAGTTATTTTAATTTTTTGTACTGTAAGGAAATTTTTTCGAGGCATTTCTCATCAGCGCATTTACTAATTTATCAGCCGAAGAACCAATAGAACCCGCAGCATCATAGTCATATTTCCATAATAAATTACCGGATTTTCCATCATGTATATTAATGGTTGTTTGGGCACTGTTGGTATTACCCCAAACTCCAAAAATAACTCCCACTGCTACGGCTGCACCATCAGACATCGGCTTATCAAGGCTCGTTCTGTTTTGAAGTACAGCATCTACACCTAATAACTTAGAAAGTTCTGTTCTGTCTTTTGTAGCTAAATCATTATAAGAAATGCCAGCCTGCTTTAAAAGAGCATTAGTCCTGGTTATATCCTGAAATGTAACGGTGTACTGATATTTATCTGACCTGCGCAGAAACCAGCTATACATTTTATCCTGTATTGCAAATCCGGTTTTTTCATTAATATCATTTAATTGTTCAATAGTTACTTTTTTTACTTCATTGGGTCTGAGCCTTGTCCTTACATCTGCAGGTAAAATACCTACTGTTTAATGTTTGGTAGTGCAGCATCAAATGCGGATGATTTGTAAATTTTGGGGCCGCAAGAGGCAAACACAAAAGCAATAAGTACAAGCTGGGGAAAATATTTTTTCATACTATAAGTTTGTACAAATAAAGAGAGATTAATCCAAAAAAATTAGTTAAATACCCAAGTTAATACCAATCCGTCAAAAAAGCGGTAGTGAATAACAAGATCGGAATTGTTTGCTGAAAAAAAACAATCAATGGTTTCTGCTCCCTCATTTTGTTTTTGCAGGTGTATATGTTTCCGAAAGTCAACACCACCATTGCCATACCATTTAAAAACGGCTTCCTTGGCCGACCAAAACAACGTCTGGTGGCAGTAGTCCGCCGCACCACCAGGCTGAAGATCATTCTTTGAATTTTGAATATTGAAAATTTTCTTTTCTTCGGCTGATAAAAATTTATCCTGGATTCTGAGTATTTTTTCAACGGGTATTTCCACATCAATCCCTACCCTTTTATCTTTACTTACAATGGCAGCTGCATAGTCGCCACAGTGTGAAATAGAAAAATGATACTGCTCATTGGGCAAAAAAGGTTTCCGGGTATCTGCAATCTGTACCATGTAATAAGGAAAATCGGGAAAGAGAAATTGCAGTAAAAAACGACCGGCGAGGTGTTGCAACCGTTTATGCGGATGTGTTACATCCCTGTGCCGGGGCACATTTCCTTTGAAAAAATCTTCGGTTTCTTCAATCTTCCAGATGCCCAGCCGGGTGGTTTCGTTGATTTGATGTTGAAAAAAAATTGGCACAAATGGGATTTTAGATTTTTGATTGCAGATTTTAGATTTATACTTGCAAAAGTAAAATAACTGCTTTTGGCGTGAACCTTACCTTTTGGCGAGTAAAGATATGCAGATGTAAGGTGCGACGCAAGGAACGATGATAGTAGCAATGCCGCTGGCTAAAAAATAAATTATGATTTTATCAGACACAAGGATTTTGGAAGAAATTGAAAAAGGGACTATTAAACTTGTTCCTTACGACAGGGAATGTGTGGGAAGTAATTCGTATGATGTGCATTTGGGAAAAACATTGGCAACATATAAAGAACACATGATTGATGCAAAGAAGCATAATCAAATAGACTATTTTGAAATACCAGATGAGGGCATTGTTTTATACCCTCATATTTTCTACCTCGGCGTTACAGAAGAATATACAGAAACACATGCCCATGTTCCATTTTTAGAAGGCAAATCTTCTACCGGACGTTTGGGAATAGATATTCATGCTACTGCAGGTAAAGGCGATGTTGGTTTTTGTGGTAATTGGACATTAGAAATTTCAGTAAAGCAACCGGTAAAAGTGTACAAAGGAATGCCTATTGGTCAGCTTATTTATTTTCCGGTAGAGGGTGAAATAGAAGTTTCGTATGACAAGAAGAAAAACTCCAAATACAGTAATCAACCTGATAAACCGGTGGAAAGTATGATGTGGAAGAATAAGTTTTAGGCTACCCCATCCCTAAAGTGGAACAGCTCTATTTGATAAAAATTCTAAAGGATGTAAGAGCTTGTAATAATATTCCTTCAGGAGATAGGGGCATTTAATTTCCAGATAGTATAATTTAAAATAGTAGCAAAGCTAACCCAACTGATATAAGGCACCAGTAACCATGCTGCCGTTTTACTGACTTTTGCAAAAGCAAAAATGGTGAGCAATATAAAAATCCACATCCCAATTATTTCCACCAATGCCCAACCAATCTGGTGTTGATTAAAGAAGATAAACGACCAAAAAAAGTTAAGGATCAATTGACTTATAAATAAAGTGATCGCTGCTTTTTTAATAACCGGATCAGCGTCTGATTTCCAAACCAGGAATAATGCAATTCCCATCATTACATAAAGCGTTGTCCATACCGGCCCGAATATCCAGCTTGGTGGATTCCAGCCTGGCTTACTAATAGTTTGATACCACACCGGAATTTGCGCAGCAGTAAATAAACCACTAACTGTCCCCACTGCAAGGGGAGTAATAATAGCAATGATGAATTTCATGGTATTATTCATATAATTCATAACAGCTTCAACAGTATTTTGTTTAAAGAGCTTCTATGCCAAACTTTTTGTAATAAGCAATTAACCACGCCACTACTTCATTATAAGTTTTTTTGCCCCCTGGCTGATTATTAGCTTTTAAAAAAAGACCATACCCCCACATGATGATTGGTTCAATGGGATTTCTGTATTTCCGGTAAAAATCCCTGAATTCTTTCTGGTCTTTTATCACCTGGGGATGAGCTTTTTGCTGAAATGATTTTGCCATAGCAGTATCCCTTCGAAACACTTCCCCAATGGCATAGTTGTACATATCAAAATACACTGAATACCGAAATGCATTATTATCATAAGCCCGGCAGGCAAGAAAGCCTACAAAATTAGCTTCATTTTCTTTTCCATAACCTAATTGGTGAGCCATCTCATGTGTAGTAACAAAAGGTTCTAAAAACCGGGGAACAGTTGTATTAACCTGTCCCTCGCCGGAAAAAGGATTGTAATATCCCTGAAAGCCGAGATAGTTGCCCACATAACTAAACATGGAAGGCTTTATGGACGTTGGTGCATATTGTAAAAAAGAATATTTTTTTTCTACCATTTCGTAAGCATGACAAGCCGCATTAAATAATCTGTTCTTTCTGTTAAATGAATCTCTCT
>JBKJXQ010000150.1:0-3159 GCA_046716235.1 Chitinophagaceae bacterium | reverse complement strand
TTATCCAGCATTATCAGGTTGTCGCCTACTACTTCAGTAGCAAATTTTCGGTGACCATCTTTATCATCCCAACTGCGGGTTCTTAACCGTCCTTCTATATATACAAGGCTGCTTTTATGCAGATATTTCTGGGCAAGTTCTGCAAGACCCCGCCAAAGCACCACTGTGTGCCACTCCGTTTGCGACACTAATTTACCGGTACGATCTTTAAAAGTTTCAGTAGTTGCCAATGGAAACTTTGCTACAGCAATATTTCCTTCCAGCGTTTGCACATCAGGGTCTTTCCCCAGATTGCCAATAAGCATCACTCTGTTTACACCTCTCATACGTTTACTTTTTTTAGATTAATAAATCATCTAAGGGCTACTAATGCTTTTTAAAGTTAAATTTTTAATGGGAAGTATAAAAATCAATTGTATACGCTGTGCTTGCAATCAAAATAAGCTTTGCGCTGAAGTCTGTTCCCGCAAATATTGATTAATAAATTGCGGAAATGCATATTTGCCAGCTTTTGTTTTAGTAAGCCAGATCCAATCATTTTTTGGGGCAGGTTTTTGTTTAAGCCGGAGTTTGAAAAACCGCCCTGCTATCAATTGATGAGAAAGCTGCTGCTTAGATAAAGCAGAAACCGATACTACTTCGTAATTCTTTTTAAGCAACCATTTTTTTCTTTCGAGGGTTTGAAGAATATTTTCTTTACTCATTTCCTTTTCTGTTTCAATCAGTGGAAACTCATATAAATCCTGCCAGATATCTTTTTGGTTTCGCTGTCGGATAGCAATTTCATTTTGATGTTCGAGCACCAGGTAATAAAACCATCGTTTTCTTATAGTAATTTTCTTTTCTTTTACTGGTAATTCATTTACTTTATTATTCAAAAAAGCAAAACAATTTTTCTTAAAAATACATTTTGTACACTGGGGTAATGCAGGTTTGCAAACAACAGCTCCAAAATCCATAATGGCCTGGTTGTATAACCCTGGATGATTTATATCAAGCAACTTGTCCGCTAATGCTGTAAAAAAATTTTTACCTTTTGTAGAATCAACAGTCCTGGTAATACCATATATTCTTGCCAATATTCTGAAAACATTACCATCTACTACCGCATGTGGCAGGTTAAATGCAAAAGAAGATATAGCTGCGGCTGTATAAGGACCAATACCTTTCAATGATTTTATATCTTCATAAGTATTTGGAAATTTTCCGTGCAAATCTTTTGAAATATACCGTGCGGTTGCAATAAGGTTTCGGCATCTCGTATAATATCCTAATCCCTCCCAGAGCTTAAATATGGTTGAGTCCTTTGCCTTTGCCAATTTATGAATATCAGGAAAGGTCTTAATAAAATTATTATAATAGCTAAGGCCTTGCTCCACCCTGGTCTGCTGCAAAATAATTTCACTCAGCCATATTTTATATGGATCCTTTTCACCTTTCCATGGCATTTGCCGGGTATTTTGTTCCCGGTTCCATTTTAATAAGCGGATAGAAAATATATTCTTCCGCATCAGTAAATCAGTGTTTTTCATTTCTAATTGATCGTATATATCGGTTAATAATTTTAATTTTTCCTCAAAAATTAAAAAAAGGTGCATATAGGGTTGAAAAAAATTATTCCTATTCCGTTGACAATCATATTATTTTGTCCTAAATTAGTTGTCAAATAGAATTACTTTAATTCATTAAAAACCGCAACAATGAGAAAAGCCGACCTGGTAAATCAGATTTCTGACAAAACAGGGATACCTAAGGTTGATGTCCTTGTAACCCTTGAAACCTTATTCAAGGAAGTAAAAGACACCCTTGCCAGTGGCGAAAATATCTATATCCGCGGCTTTGGCAGCTTTATTACCAAAAAAAGAGCTGCTAAGATTGGTCGCAATATTAAAAAAAATATTGCGGTACATATTCCAGAACATTTTATTCCTGCCTTTAAGCCTGCCAAAGAATTTGTGGCTGAAGTAAAAAAAATAGTAACACTTAAGCCCGATCCGGGCCCCGGAGAAGAGGTCTGACCAATGACCCTCCCCTTGGAGTAAAAGATTCCTTTTTATACTGTCAATTTCATTGGCATTGAGGTAACTTTGCAATCTGAAATTTTTGATCTTGAAGAAACCTCAATGGATTACTATTGGCGCAGCCGTTTTGCTGACTGCCGTAATTTTTATTTTTGGCAAAACTGTTCCTGAAAAGAAAAGTATAGCTATCGCTAAAAACATACAGCATAGTGCCGACGATGGCCATGACCATGACGATTTGCAGCCAATCACTATTGACACTATTTTAACCCTTGCGAAAAAACAGTTGTCTGTAGAGCAGGTTGTCAGAATAAATATGCTGGAAAATTCCATCAGCAGGGGTGATGTAAAAGAACAACAGTTAAAAGTTTATCGTCAATTATCTCATTTTTGGGGTGACTCGGCCAGAATTTTTGAACCCTATGCCTGGTATGAAGCCGAAGCAGCTAGATTGGAAAATTCGGAAAAAAACCTCACCTTTGCTGCCCGCATATTTTTGGAGAACCTGCAAAACGATGAAACCGTTCGGCGAAGAACATGGAAAGCATTGCAGGCCAAAGATTTGTTTGAAAGATCTTTGAAGATTAATCCGGATAATGATTCAGCTAAAATAGGCCTGGGTGCCTGTTACCTGTTTGGCAATATCTCCATCAACCCGATGGAGGGGATAGCCAAAATAAGGGAAGTAGCTGAAAAAGACAGTAACAATGTCTATGCACAAATGACATTGGCAAAAGGTGCCATGTTATCCGGCCAATATGATAAAGCGATTGTTCGTTTACAAACGATTAATCGGATAGAGCCGGGCAATGTCGAGGCAATATTATTATTAGCCGATTTGTATGAACGAACCGGTAAAAAAACAGAAGCAATCAGCTGGTATCAAAAAAGCCTGCCTTATATAAAGTTGCAGGAAGTAAAGAAAGAGATTGAAAAAAGGATAGAGGAACTTAGGAAATAAATGAATCGCCATTCCTGTAAAAGGAAGCAACATATTTATACCCTTATTTATAAATCATATTAAAAAAATATTTGAGTATGCCTTGTGGTAAAAAAAGGAAGCGTCATAAAATTGCGACGCACAAGCGTAAAAAAAGACTGAGAAAGAACCGTCATAAGAAACGGAACAAGTAAAAAA
>JBKJXQ010000149.1:0-2913 GCA_046716235.1 Chitinophagaceae bacterium | reverse complement strand
TATAGAGGCAGGTTATATACTTTTTAATCCCAGTTAAAATTTTCTGTCTTTCCATTTAATTTCCATTTGCGGGGAAAAGCATTTTCCATCCAATCCAATGGTTCGCCAACGGGTAAATTTTGAGAAGCCAGTTTAAAGCACTCCTTAATAGTTGCTTTTTGTGCTGCGCCTGTAGCTTCCGGCTGTGCTGAAATAAAAAGTGGTGTTCCGCTTTTTGCAACAAGCTCCATCCATTGTTTATTCTTTTCCCAGGGCACTTTTGGAGTAATGCCTACACAGTCGCCATCAGCTGCATAAAAAGTTCCGTGGTGAACACCTCTGAATGCTATAGTATTTACTCCCATTTTTCTTGTTCTGTCCCATTCATTGCCAGAAGTATCATCGCCAATTCGGTTTAGCTCGAACAAGCCTGCTGACAAATGGCTGATAGTATTGCACCCAATGATATATGTTTTACCAGCTGCTTGCCGGATAGTTTTATACAGTGTCAATATTATTTCTGCATTGGTTTTTGATTTATCGTACATGCTCCAGTTATTCGATGTCATCGCTCCGTCTTTCAACATTTCAAATCCCCATTTACCTAAAATATCAAAGGTTGTAAAATCAAATTTTACCATTTCATAATTCCATTCATTGTAGAGTTTGAAATATTTTTTTACCCGTTCCAGGTTTTCGGGGATGGATGGATCAAGTACCGGTTTATTTTCTTCCCTTCCTTTTATTAATGGAAGTGTTAATGATGTTGAGTCTTTATAGCTCCCGCAAAGAGGCCGGGTCCAGATTCCTGGGCGCATACCAATTGTTTTAATTTTTAATGCCAGCTTGCCCATATCTGTAAATTTTGCATTGGGCGAAGACATATCATCGCCCCAGCAACAATCATTGGGCATAGAAGGTGGCCCTTTAAACCAACCGGCATCAATAACAGAAAAAGGACGGTTCTTTAATCCATCAGCCATTGGTACCATCATTTCAGTATGCTCTATTATCAGTTTCTCCGTATTATTTCCATAACTAAAATACCAGTCATTAATCCCATACACGGGTTGCAGTGGCATTCTTGCCTTATCGCACATCAGTTTGGCAAATCTTCGGGTGGTTTGAAAAGGAGATTCGCCTGCATTACTTTTTATAGTAACTATCTCTGCTGCGGATAATTTTTTATTACCCAATTGTACACCATTACCGCCCGATCTTGTATCCAATGTAAGACTCAGCTTACTATTACCTATTTGCCAAAAACAAAATGATTTGGTGCCAGTCTTTACACCAAAGCCATTAGTATTTTTATTATTGTACTCCATAAAATACCAGGGCAAAATTTCTGATGCCTCAGCAGGATGCCATGAAACATCACCATAAGTTCGTTCCCAATGGTCATTTAAAATAGCGGCAGCTGTTGCGGAAGGTTTATTCCAATACAATGTTACAGCACTGAGAGCCGACTGGGGTGATTGTATTTCAATTACAATACTTTTTCCCGTATTTTTTAAATTAACTATCAGATCCCGGTAAATCCACACCTGTTTTCCTTTGCCTGTTAATTTTACCAGTTGATTGTTTACTATAGCAGTTACCTCATCAGGAAAATTAAGCAGTTGTCCTCCCGGTTGCTCATCGAATGCAAGTAAGGAATTGCTTATTAAAATGGAGGCTAATGAAATGCCGGTGGTTTGAATAAAATTTTTACGGTTCATAGTGGCAATTATAAATTAAAAAGTAAGGTAGAATTTGTTTTTTATATGCAACTGATATGCGTAAAATTGGTTAGCAAAAGCTAAAATTGTATTAATGCAAGATTAAGGAAAGCAGTAGTTACCAGTTTGTAAAAAATACGGTCATTCTATTATCAGGATATTTTTATTAAGTAACTTAGAAGTCATTTCATATACTAATGACCCACGAATACTATATGATGCAGGCACTTAAAGAAGCTAAAAGAGCTTTTGAGGATGACGAAATTCCTATCGGTGCTGTAGTGATTGTTAATGAAAAAATTATTGCCCGGGGCCATAATATGACAGAACGGTTGAATGACCCCACAGCTCATGCTGAAATGATTGCCCTTACTTCTGCTTTTAATTCTTTGGGAAGTAAATATTTGCCCGACGCTGTTTTATATGTAACAGTGGAGCCTTGTTTTATGTGTGCCGGTGCTATTTATTGGAGTAAGCTTGGAAAAATTATTTATGGTGCTGATGATGAAAAAAATGGTTATAAAAAAACGGCCGGTACCAACTGGCCTTTTCATCCTAAAACAGAATTGATAAGAGGGGTCATGAAAGAAGAATGTGCCAAATTGATGAAAGATTTTTTTAAAGGAAAAAGATAAATCATGGCCAAAGTAACCAAATTAAAAAAAATAACTGTCACACATCCAGTAACAGGAACTGAAAGAAAATTTGAGGCTACCATCTACGAGCCATTCAAAGCCGCTATCCTGCAAAGCCTGAAAGGAACTAAAGGGAAAACATTTTCTGAACTTACAGATGATGTGGTAAAGATCATCCATAAAAAAATACCGGATTTTAAAAAATCAATTCCCTGGTACACCATTTCCATCCGGCTCGATCTCGAAACAAGAGGCCTTGTAGAAACTTTTACCGATAAAGGGAAAAAGCTGAATCGACTTTACCCTTTATTCACTAAAGGGTAAATAAAAAATATTTTTCGAGAATGGGAACAATTCGTTTCATTTAATTGGCATTAAATTTTCACACAGTAAATTTGCAGATATTTAAAACTTATTTTTCACTTCCCCATGTATTCACCCTTTTATGGGATGGGGGCAAATTTTATAACTATGGCATTTCCCTTACCTGCTCTTCCTTATGCACATGATGCGCTGGAACCGCATATTGACACCCTGACAATGCAGATACATCATGGCAAGCACCACCAGGCTTATGT
>JBKJXQ010000148.1:0-2545 GCA_046716235.1 Chitinophagaceae bacterium | reverse complement strand
GTACTAAACTTTCTTCAAACTTAATTTGCTCCATGCCATTTTTTACCCGATAATCGTTTATGGCTGCTTTTATAGCATCTTCTGCCAATACTGAACAGTGAATTTTTACCGGTGGCAGGTTGAGTTCTTCTACAATATCCATATTGTCTATTGTTAAAGCCTCATCAACACTTTTGCCTTTGAGCCATTCAGTTGCAAGAGAAGAGGATGCAATAGCAGAACCACAACCAAATGTTTTAAATTTGGCATCAGTAATCATACCGGTTGCATGATCCACTTCAATCTGGAGGCGCATAACGTCTCCACACTCCGGGGCACCCACCAAACCGGTTCCTACATTTTTGCTTGACTTATCCAGGGTTCCTACGTTTTTAGGATTCTGGTAATGATCGATAACTTTTTCTGAGTATGCCATTTTATTTATTTTAATTTTTGAATTATAAGTTTTGAATGTACTTAATCTTAAATGTATTTGATTCAACATTTAAAATTCAACATTCAAAATATTTAATGTGCGGCCCATTCAATTGTACTCAAATCTATACCTTCTTTATACATTTCCCACAACGGGCTCATTTCTCTTAATTTGATAACAGTATCGCTAATTGCTTTAATAGTATAATCTATTTGTTCCTCTGTAGTAAACCTACCCAGGCCAAAACGCAGCGAACTATGTGCCAAATCATCGCCCAGGCCAAGTGCCTTCAGCACATAACTCGGTTCCAGCGAAGCTGAAGTGCAGGCCGAACCAGAACTTAATGCAATGTTTTTATTAAACCCCATCAGCAATCCTTCCCCTTCCACATGCTTAAAAGAGATATTGGTTACATGCGGCAAACGATGTTCTGTGCTGCCGTTCACATACGCTTCTTCCAATAACAATAAGGAGGTTTCCAGTTTGTCCCGAAGTTTAATAATGCGTTTATTATCTGCTTCCATATCCAGCATACACAACTCGCAGGCTTTACCAAAACCAACTATCCCCGGTACATTTAATGTGCCGCTGCGCATACCTCTTTCATGCCCGCCACCATCTATCTGAGCAGTTACTTTTACCCTGGGGTTTTTACGCCGCACATACAATGCTCCCACCCCTTTTGGCCCGTACATTTTATGTGCGGTAAAGGCCATGAGGTCAATGCCATCTTTATTTACATTTACTGGAATTTTGCCTACGGCCTGTGTAGCATCTGTAAATACCAATGCCCCATGTTTGCGTGCTATTGCACTTATTTCTTTTATGGATTGAATTGTACCAATTTCATTATTAGCATACATAATGGCTACAAGAATTGTAGTAGGTTTCATTGCCGCTTCCAGTTGTTGCAGGTCTATTAATCCCTCAGCATTTACGGTGAGATAAGTCACTTCTCCACCAGATTTTTCTATATGCCTGCAGGTATCTAACACTGCTTTATGTTCTGTGGTAGCCGTAATTATATGATTGCCTTTACCTGCATACATTTCATACTCTCCTTTTATACCCAGGTTGTCTGCTTCTGTGGCACCAGAAGTAAAAATAATTTCTTTGGGATCGGCACCAATCAGTTTTGCTACCTGCTCTCTGGCATAATCCACAGCTTCTTCTGCCTGCCATCCAAAAGGATGATTGCGGCTGGCTGCATTTCCATAAAGCTCCAAAAAGTAAGGAGTCATAGCTTCCAGCACACGGGGATCCATAGGTGTAGTAGCATTATTATCAAGGTATATCGGCAATTTCAGCATATCATTATTATTAATTTAATAAATTCTTATAACGCAAATTTACTATAAAAGGTTCTACTTTAGTACCCTCATCTTTAATGCCAGGGTCATTTTACTTATTTCGTAAATCTTTGGTTTAAATAAATTGAATATATGCTCAAAGTAGAACATATTGGTATTGCAGTAAAAGATCTTGCAAATGCCATTCCCTTGTTTGAAAAACTGCTAAATAGTCATTGTTATAAAACAGAAACCGTAGTTTCTGAAAAAGTTAATACAGCTTTTATACTAAAGGGAGACACCAAAATTGAACTTTTGGAAGGTATAGAGCCAGATGGAACGATAGCAAGGTTTATAGAAAAAAAAGGGGAAGGAATGCATCATATTGCTTTTGAAGTTGCAGATATTTTATCTGAAGTCCAACGATTAAAAGCAGCAGGTTTCATTGTTTTAAACGAAACTCCAAAAAAAGGCGCTGACAACAAATTGATTTGTTTTCTGCATCCCAAAAGCACTAATGGGGTGCTGGTTGAATTATGCCAGGAAATCAAATAAGCTTTGTACTAAAGCTGATACCAGTAAACCTACCCTTCTTACCTTACTGCACAAAAGGATTCTCCCTCTTTTCTTGCCCAATGGTTGTTACCGGCCCATGGCCACTAAATACTTTTGTTTCATTGGGCAAAACAAATAATTGTGTTTTAATGCTTTTAATAAGCATGTCAAAATTACCGCCAGGTAAATCTGTGCGGCCAATGCTTTGCTTAAATAAAGCATCTCCACTAATAACAAAGGCATCTTTTTGGCAATAAAAACTAAGACTTGCGGGGCTATGACCGGG
>JBKJXQ010000147.1:0-5290 GCA_046716235.1 Chitinophagaceae bacterium | reverse complement strand
GATAATATTAAAAAAAGATCCCGATTGATTTGTTCAACCGGGATTTTATAATATAGTATTATGAGAATTAGAAATTAAATCTCAAACCCAGCTGTATCTGCCAACGGGAAAGCAAGTCCGGACTTTCTATAAATGTTGTTTTTAATGCCGGATCAAACTGGTAAGTGGGTGCATTATTATTATATGACACGGATAATGGCTGAAAATATCCTGATGTAGTGGCATACTTCCTTACTCCCCATTTACTGCTGATAAGGTTTCCAAGATTTACAACATCTACACTAAATTGCAGGCTTTGCTTTGTTTTAGCATTAAGTATCAAATCTTGCAGAATACGCAAATCAAGCTGGTTGGTCCAGGGAGTTTCTCCGCCATATTTTTCGGTATATTTTCCTCTTAACTCTTTCAGGTATTTATCCTGAGCAATAAAACTTTTTAATGCCTGACGCTGGGCCGCCTGATTTTGCGTATTTCCGTTTACGTCTAATAAAGAAGTAAATGGCATATTATCTATTTCACTATCAGTAGGAACATATAAAAGATCATTGGAAGCGGTTCCATCATTATTTATATCGCCGCCATATACATAGGCAAACCGATTGCCTGATGTCCAGGAGCCAAACAATGAAATAGTGGTTCCCCATTTTTTCCCTTCACCGTAATCATATTTTTTAGAAAGAGCCAGAATAAAACGGTGTTTGTTTCCATAAAGCGAATTGGAGTTGATAGCTTTATTCGCATTATTAAGTATGGGGTTGCGATCAAAAGCATCGCTGGATATTTCGGCGGAAATAGAACTTGCATCTTTAGCAATACTATAATTATAGGCAGCCATTGCAAACAATCCTTTGGCAAAAGTTTGTTGTGCCTGTAAGGATAAGTTTAATTGATAACCTTCTTTTGTATTGGTAAACACATAGGCGTTGGCTGCTCCCTGGTTAGCTGATAAATAAACATTTCTTTTATCGCCAATACCTGAATTTAATACGCCGGTTGGTGTTCCCAGCTTGTAGTTGCGAACCATCATTGCATTTACATCTTTGGTATATGCGACGTCAACTGTGAAAATTGTTCCTGATGGTATTTTAAAATCAGTTCCGATATTAGTTCGCCATACCTGCGGCCATTGAAAATTTTTATCTGTTGCATTATAAAAGAAACTAAATGGATTGCCAATATGGTTGCCAAGCCAAACAAAGGGGAAGCGTCCAGTGAAAAGCCCTGTTCCTCCACGGACTTGTAAAGTCTTATCGCCTTTTACATCCCAGTTGAAGCCAAATCTTGGCGAAAGTAGTGGCTTCGTAGTAGGTAGTTGTGTGTTATCCAAATCTTTTCCTTTCCCATTGTTTATTGGTTTACCATTCTGGTCAAATAGTGTTAGATTTTCAGCATTCAGAATAGTAGGAGAACCGGTAGTAAAGGAACCTAAGTAAGTGCCCGCATTAGGCATAAATACATCTTCCTGAGTATTAGGAGTGGTAAAGGACATGTTATTGTAGATGGGTTTGTCTACTCTTAGTCCAAAAGTCATCTTCAATTTAGGATTCACATATATTTCATCCTGAACATACGCTGATAATTGTCCTACAGTCATTTTAACGAGTGCCCACTTATCAGCAGCGGCCCTGTTTTTGGCGTAAGTATTAAATTGATCCAAAGTAAAAACGCCAAACCATAATGGGGCTCCTGGTGGAACATTTGTCTTAAAAGTTGAAATGTCTACATCTCCTAAAAACATATTGAAACCATAACCCGTTAGATTGAAGGAGTTTTCAAACTTGAATGATTCATAGGAACCACCAATGGTAATGGTATGATTTTTTTTATAAAGAGTAAAATCGTTAGTTACCTGTATTGCATCTTGCTTTAAAGTATTATTAATAGAAAATGGTTCATGCCCGGCAACAATGTAACGGGTGCCAAACTTGGAGATGTTTACAACAGGAAAAGGAGTTGAAAAAGGATTACGATTATCACGGAAAAGAGTATAAACCATTCTAAGCTTATTAGCCGAATTTCCTTTGAAATTAGATTTTAGCTCGGTTCCAAATGAATTTAATTTATTGACAATTTGATATCCTGAATTCTGAAATTGTAAAGTAGTATAATCCGGGCCACGCCGCCCGATGGCACTGGGATGGGCGGGTTTATCTTTTTTAGCATCTAAGCCATTGTAGGTAAAAGATAATTTATGTACAGGGCTGATGTTCCAGTCTAATTTGGCCAGCCATTTATAATTGTTCTGATTATGTGTAAATCCCTGGTAAGCACCGGTTTCATATTGAAAACGATTTTTTAATATAGAACTTACCGCTTGCAGATCTGCTTCTAATACACGGGAAGTATTTGTTTTACCTGCATTGTTTGCATTTTGTGCTACATAACTGGTAGCTCCATCGCTGCGTTGTTCTGTTTCAAAACTCAAAAAGTAAAAAAGTTTATCTTTTTTAAGGGCACCTCCCAATGCAAAGCCTGTTTGTAGCTGGCTAAGGTCAGGAATGACTAATTTATTGCCAGATATTTTTTTACCAGTAAGAGATTGATTACGAAAAAAAAGATAAGTCGTTCCGCTAAATTTATTACTACCAGATTTGGTAACAGTATTAATGCCGGCACCTGTAAACCCAGCCTGTGTTACATCATACGGGGCAAGGTTTACCTGTATTTGTTCAATAGCATCTAATGAAACAGGCTGAGCATTGGTTTGCCCGCCGGGAGTGGGGGCGTCCAAACCAAATGGATTATTGAAAATGGCTCCATCGAGAGAAAAATTATTGTACTGGCCATTGCGTCCTCCAAAAGACAAGCCATTATAGGTAGCAGATGCAGATGGTGATAATCTTAAAAAATCATCTGCAGAACGGGATATAGTGGGTAAGGTTCTTAATTGCCGGTTACTGATATTGGTAGAAGCACCAGTCCTTTTATCATCAAAAATTTTTGACCTGGAAATCACCGTTACATTTCCTAAATCTATTGTAGTTTCCTGCAATAAAAATTCAATGGTATTGTTCAATCCCAATTCAAGAAAAATATTTTCTGAGACTACCTGTTGGTGACTGACATGATTTACCGTGACTCTATAAGGCCCGCCAACCCTAAGGTTGGGTACGGTAAAACGTCCATCATTTTTGGTTATCAATACTTGTTTAATACCGGCATCTGGAAACTCTACTGTAACTGTAGCACCCGGGAGAGCAGTTCCTTTAGCATTTTTTACCACACCGCTTATAGTAGCAGTGGTTACCTGCGCAGAAAGATTGATGGAAAGAAATAACAAAGCAGCACTGAAAAGCAAGCTTTGCTTTTTTATATATTTTCTCATAACAGTTAGTTTGAAGCAAAGTAAAGCATATTAATAAAATGTTATATAAGATTTATGCACACATTATAAACGCAAACAAAAAAATTAATATAGAGGATAGATTTATTTACTGCAGCAGACTTAATGTTGTGTGATAAACTCTCCAGTAAAAATGGATCTTCGGATAAAGCGATTGATAAGAAATACAGAAGATTTTGTTTAATTTTTTTACTGAACTGGTAGTTTCATCTTGTTCAACAAAGTATTATACCGGGGATCATTCTTAATGTTTTTTAAAAGTGGGTCACCTTTTAACCAAAACAACCAGCTGTCTTTCCTGCTATAAGCCGTCTCGAGCCATTTGTATGCCTCTTCTTTTTCTCCGCGGAAGGCATGAAGTTGTACCAGAAGGTAGCTCCAGTTTTGCTGATATTTATCTGTAAACTCTTTCAATATTTCGTCTGCTTCTTTTTTGTTATTAAGTGCAAAGTATGTCAATGCCAGGCCAAATTTTTTAAAAATTTCCATATTTTCTTTTTCCATTTCCGTTAATGCTATCTGATGTTTTCCAAGTAACAAATTATTTATGCCCTGGTACAGATGTGCCCGTTGAAAATCGGGATCAATTTCCAAAACTTTTTTAAAAGATTATATAGCATCTTCAAAACGACCTGAATACGACTGGCAATTTCCCAGGTTCATATAATAAAGAGGTTTGAGGGGGTTAAGCAATATGCATTTGTTATAAAACTTTTCGGCTTCTTTAAAATCGCCAATAAAGTGGTACACACTGCCCAATCCATTATACACTTCAGGATTTCCAGGCTCAAGTGTCAGGGCTTTTTGATAAGCTGCTTCTGCTTCCTGCCAGTCAAAACTGTGGTAAAGTTTAAAACTACCCAAAGCTATATATGCCGGAGCTGAATTATCATCCAGTGCAATTGCTTTATCAATTGCTTTTTGTGTTTTTTCAGAACCTTCATTTTGGTTTATATAGTTTTGCCATACCTGTCTTGAATAGTTTCTTGCAATAGCTACCCAAACCCTTGCATCCATAGAGTCTATAGCTAAAGCCTGAAAGTATAAATCAAGAGCTTTGTCCATATTCACCTTGTCAAGCTTGTCATTAAAATAATTTCCCTTTAATAGCAGATTGTGAACTTCCAGATTACCAGATAAATTTGATCCTGATGGAGATGTAAGCAGCTTCAGCCTTAACTCATTTACTACAGCACCTGCAATCTCATCCTGTAATTTAAAAAGATCTTCTAAGTCCCGGTCATAAGTTTCACTCCATAAATGTGAGCCGTCAGTTGCTCTTATTAATTGCGCTGTTACACGAATATTAATTCCATCCTTTCGAACGCTGCCTTCTAAAATATGGGCAACACCTAATTTTTGCGCAATACTTCTCAAGTCTTCGTTTTTGCCTTTGAAAGAAAATGAGGAGGTACGTCCTATAACTTTTAGTTCAGGAATTTTCGCCAGCAGGTTGAGCAATTCTTCACTAAGTCCATCGGAGAAATATTCCTGGTCTTTAGCTGAACTCATATCAACAAAAGGAAGTACTGCAATGGATTTTTCAGCCTGCTTATCATTCTTGACAAAGAAATTTTTATAAATAAAAAAAACCACTGCAATAAACAAAATGAAACAAAGAGCCGCAATTAAATTACGTTTCAGAACACTTTTCTTCTTTAGTTTTCCTTCCATTTTTTTCCGCTGCGGTACAAATAATCCTTCATTGGTCAAAGCAAATACTTCCAGCGGTTTATCTACATTCTTAAAATTAAAATGGCCGAGTGATACGGTGGTGATGGAAGCATTGTTCTTTATTTTATCATGAATTTCGCCTGAGATAAGAATTGTATTCTCCTGCCCCAGCGATTGAACTCTTGAAGCCACATTCACTCCATCCCCCAACGCTTTTGAATCTTCAAAAAATACTTCGCCAATATGTAAACCAATGCGTAGCGGAACAACCGG
>JBKJXQ010000146.1:0-3342 GCA_046716235.1 Chitinophagaceae bacterium | reverse complement strand
ATGAATGATATTAAAACTGATAAGGCAGATGAAGGCATTACTAAGGCGACTACTAAAACGGATAAAAAAGATCCCAATCTTTATGGTCTTGTTGCATTAGGTCTCGGCCTGCTGGGTTTATTGTTATCATTTACCAATGCAAAAGCTGCAATAGGTGGCGCAATGGCTACAGGAATAGCATCCGCAGTGGCTATGATAGGTATGATGCTCGATGTAAAAAAGAAAGTAAAGCTGGATATGCCAGATAGTGGAGGTAATGCCGGCGAAATCGGAAAAGGGATAGATGATTTTGGAAAGTCAATGGGTGATAAAATGAACATTACTGTTGATTTTACTCCTTGGTTTTATGTTGCCATTATTGCTTTCCTGGCAGCAGCATTTTTCTGCTATAAAAGAATGTCAGCTACTAAAGTCTGATCTGTTGTCAGAAATAATTTCATTATAAAAAAATGGCTACTTTTTAATAGCCATTTTTTTTATATCGCAGCAGTAAATTGTTTTAAAAACCTCACATCATTTTCGCTGAACAGTCTTAAATCATTCACCCCATATTTCAGCATAGCAGGTCGTTCGATACCCATACCAAATGCAAAGCCGGTATATTTATTCGGGTCAATATTACAATTGGTTAACACATTCGGATGTACCATACCGCAACCGAGAATTTCCACCCAACCGGTTTTTTTACAAATATTACAACCGCTGCCGCCGCAGATAAAACAGGTTACATCCATTTCTGCACTTGGCTCTGTAAAAGGAAAATAAGAAGGTCGGAAGCGGACCTTTACATCTTTACAATACATTTCTTTCACAAAAAAGTAAAGCGTTTGCTTCAGATCGGCGAATGAAACGTTTTCATCAATATATAATCCTTCCACCTGGTGAAAAAAACAATGACTTCTGGCACTCACTGTTTCATTGCGATATACACGACCGGGCATTACCATACGAATGGGTAGCCTGCCTTTTTCCATTTCCCGTATTTGTACATTACTTGTGTGAGTTCTTAATACCCAATCGGGATTTTGCTGTACATAAAAGGTATCCTGCATATCACGGGCAGGGTGGTGGGCGGGTAAATTCAACGCACCAAAGTTGTGCCAGTCATCTTCAATTTCCGGGCCTTCGGCCACAGCAAAACCCAGGCGTTGAAAAATAGAAACAATCCTGTTTCTCATTAAAGTAACCGGATGCCTGGAACCTATCGGTAAGGTATCGCCAGGAAGTGAAAGGTCAATGTCTGATCTTTGATGTTCGATGTTTAATATTGCATCCTTCAACTCATTAAATCTTATTTTAACAAAAACTTTAAATTCATTTAGCATTTGTCCGGCTTCTTTTTTATTTTCCACCGCCACATTCTTCATCTCTCCCATAATGGCTTTTACAATGCCTTTGGTGCCGAGGTATTTTATGCGAAATTCTTCTACTTGTTTTTCATCTGTAGCAGAAAAAGCAGTAATCTCATTTTTATAGTTCTCAATTTGTTGTAACAGTTGTTCCATGGGGCAAAGATAAGAAACGGAAAATCGAAAATAGAAAATGGAGAATGGGAGGAAAATCATTAACTTCTAAGAAATATTTAATTATGCTACAGCTTGCCCATAAAAATCTGGAAGTTTATAAAATTGCACTTGAATTGGTAAAAGAAGTTTATCAGGTTACAAAAACCTATCCCAAAGAAGAGCAATTTGTTTTAGTAACTCAATTGAGACGGGCTGCTGTTTCGGTTTGCAGTAATTTGGCTGAAGGATCAGCCCGGTTTTCGAAGGCGGAGAAAAAACGATTTTATGAAATTTCTCGCAGCTCTCTGGTAGAAGTAGATACCCAACTTGAAATTTCATTAGTATTAGAATATGTGCAAAAGAATGAAATACAAAAATTGGAAATTTATTTAGAATCTGTTTTTAAAATGATTAGTAAAATGATAAGCAATCTGCAATAGAGGGGTGTATTCCCCCCTTTCTATTTTCTATTTTCCATTATCTTGCACCTATGTCAGATCACCTCAATATCACCGACTTTCTTTCTCCCGTCAATCTTCATGAAATTTCCTATGATGAAGGGTATAAAGAAGGGCAATTAGGCAGAACAATAGCTGTGTACGAAGACGAATTTCCTGATCTGGATGAAGCGCAGATTATTTTAGTAGGATGTGGTGAGCAGCGGGGCAGTGGACTTATTCATGGACAAAGCAATGCACCGGATGCCATCCGCCGCCATTTTTATAATTTATATTACTGGCATCCTGATATTAAAATTGCTGATGTTGGTAATATTAAAGCCGGTTCTTTATATACCGATTCTTATGCAGCATTAAAAACAGTGGTGGAAGAATTGCTGAATGATGGTAAAACAGTTATCATTCTTGGTGGCTCGCATGACCTTACGCTGTCACAATATTATGCTTATGCCAATGCAAAAAAATTAATTGAAGCAAGCTGTGTCGATGCTTTAATTGATTTAAACCTGGAGTCACCCTTCAAGCATGAAAATTTTTTAATGGAAATGCTGACGGGTGAACCAAATTTTATCCGGCATTATAATCATATAGGTTTTCAAAGTTATTATGTACACCCACGAATGCTGGAGACAATGGATAAATTACATTTTGACTGCTTCCGGGTGGGTAGTGTAAAGGAAGCCATTGATGAAATGGAGCCAGTGCTGCGTAATAGTCACCTGTTCAGCTTTGATATAACTGCTATTGCCAATGCCTATGCACCAGCCAATACCATTTCACCAAATGGATTTAATGGTGAGGAAGCCTGTGTACTGATGCGGTATGCAGGGATGAGTCCTAATATAACAAGTATCGGTATTTATGGATATGATGTGCAGCATGATAAAGATGAATTAACTGCCAAACAAATTGCTCACATGCTTTGGTATGTGCTGGATGGAAGAAGCCGTGGCAAAAGGGAAGCACAATTAGATGAACAAGATTCTTTTAATGAATATCATACCATATTTGCTGAAGTCGAAACCACTTTTTTACAAAGCAAAAAAACCGGCCGATGGTGGATGCAGCTGCCCGATAAAAAATTTATCGCCTGTAGCTATAAAGATTATTTGCTGGCCAGCAGTAATGAAATACCTGAAAGATGGTTAAGAGCACAGGAGAGAGGATAAGAAGAATCTGGGGTTAATAGTCATTAGTCCGGAGTCGTTGTCACTCTGAGTTTATCGAAGGGTGATGCTTGAAATATTCAATTTTCAACAATCAATATTCAATTCTCAATGTTCAACAAAGAAACCATCATCAAAACCGGCATCTGCTCCTACGGTATGAGCGGTAAATTATTTCATGCGCCTTTTATCGAAGCACATCCGGGCTACGAA
>JBKJXQ010000145.1:0-13029 GCA_046716235.1 Chitinophagaceae bacterium | reverse complement strand
CCTTTATAAGAAGCCAGTTTTATAAAACAAATCTCCGCTTCAATAGTAAGATATTTAAAAACATCTGCAGCAAACATGAACGATCCATTCAGAATGACTATAAATAGTGGCCGCTTGCCTGCATAATCGTTATTAATAGCTGCCGCAAGTTCTTTTACCCGTTTCAGTATAGTGTCTTCAGAAAGATAAATTTCAAATGACTTATCATGTACTTTAACTAATGCCATATTATTCAGATTGAACAATTTTACTGATCATGTTTATTATTTTATACCTGGAAGAATAGAATAGTTTGTTTTTACCGCCAGTTTTATTACAGCAGGCGATTTCTTTTTTAAACTAAGCTGTTCGCCTATTGCAGGTATTTCATCATTTTTTAACCAGTTGTGTGCTAACAAGCTTTCCAGTCGTATAGCCTGTATCTGCGCAATATCATGCATCGATTCCCCTGGCTGTACGATATGAAATTCATCGTTCCCGGTTTTACGTTTTCGCTGCAGATATATTAATTGATCTTTATCCACTGCTTCCATTTCCGGCATCTCATTAAATTCAAATATTCTGGCTAAATCTACACCGTATTGTTTTGCAATAGCCAGGAATGAAGTTCCTTTATTTGCATAAATAACTTTTGTTTCATTTATCAGGAAAAGCTCCTGCGGATAAATTGGTTTTGGTTTTATGATTTCTGCAGTAACCGGTTCTGGAGTTATTATTACAGGATCAGCAGCAGCCACATTAGTTGAAGGAGATTTACCTAAAGCTATCATTGTATAATCCTGCAGGTTATAATCCTTTACCAGTTTTATTAATATCAATGGATATTTTGGATTCGTAGCATAGCCTGCTTTTTTTAAACCGTTGGCCCAGCCTTCGTAATCAGCAGGATCAAGTTGAAATAGAAAAGCATAACGTTCGCCATTTTTTAAAAAATCAGAATGGTCTTTATAAGAATCCAATGCCACTGCATATTTGCGAAAACATTCAGCTCTTGCATCATCATCATGTTTAACCGATTCACCCGTCCAGTTAGTTTTACATTTTATACCAAAATGATTATTGGACTGCTGTACCAATATGCTGGTTCCGGCAGTTGATTCATGTATTCCCTGTGCCAGTGTTATTGATGCAGGCACGCCGGTACGTTGCATTTCTTTAATAGCGACATCCCGATAGGTATTAATATAATCAATGACTACTTCCGGATTCTGCGCACTGGAAGAAAGTGAAATGAAAAATAAAATAATAATAAGACTATGTTTAAAAGTTCGCATATAATAATTTTTATTTACAGTTTACGTATCAAAAAAAGTCCGTCCCGAATAGTTACTATTACTTTTTCAATATCGGTTCGTTTGCTGATAAACTCATTAAATGCTTTAATACCCCTTGCATTTTTTCCTTTCACTTCCTCCTCCAATACCTGTCCGTGAAAAAAAATATTATCGGCTAAAATAAAACCGTTTTTCCGCAACCGGGGAAAAACAAGGTTAAAATATTCAATGTAAAAAGGTTTATCTGCATCAATAAATACCAGATCCCAACTTTCGTCAAGTTGCGGGATAATTTCTAACGCATTACCCGTATGTAATATTATCTGATTAGCATAAGAAGAGCGGTTGAAATATCCCTTTGCCCTTGCCGCATCGTCTTCCCGCAGTTCAATAGTATGGAGGATACCGCCATCAGTCAATCCTTTTGCTAGACACAAACCGCTGTAACCTGTAAAAGTGCCAATTTCCAGAATTCTTTCCGGGTTAATCATGCAACTAACCATCTCCAGTACTTTACCCTGCAAGTGACCACTCAGCATAATAGCTTCTGAATGATGCTGCATAGTGTAGTCATTTACTTCTTTCAGTAATGCATCTTCGGGTGAAGAAAATTTTTTGGCATAGATTTCTGCCAATGGGTGAATTAATTCCAATACTTGAAATTTTAGCAAAGATAAATCAGAATGGTAAGGTTTTATGTATTTGCCTGCATGTTCACCACACCATCACCCTTTCTGGAAATGATAAGTAATCCGATGAAAGTAAGCAATCCGTTAATAATAAGAAGCTCAAGGCCTAATTCAAATGAGCCGAAAATTTGTTTTTGAAACTTATCAAGGAAAAAACAAATAACAGGAGATGCTATGCATATAAATGGAACCAATTTATCATTCACAGGTCTTTTGGAAATAATGCCAAAAGTAAACAGACCTAGCAAAGGGCCATAGGTGTACGCAGCCACTTTTAGTATCACACCAATCATACTTGGGTTATTAACCTTGTAAAAAATCATAACAAAAAAGAGAAATACAAAGGCGACGCTGAGGTGAACCCGTTGCCGTATTTTTTTCTTTTGTTCATCCGTCCAGTCAGTTCTTCGCTGCATACCCATAATATCAATACAAAAAGAAGAAGTGAGTGCTGTAATAGCACCATCTGCACTTGGGAATAATGCAGAAATCAAGGCAATGATAAAGATAACGGATACAATAGGGGGCATGTGATGTAAGGCAATTTCAGGAAATAACTTATCCCCTGTTGCCGCTACACTTTGCTGTGCACTGTAGAGGTGCAACAGACCGCCCAGAAAAAGAAATAAAAATATCACTACCATCAATATCACTCCGAGGGTAAGAATATTTTTTTGAGAATCTTTTAACCTTTTTACAGATATAGTTTTCTGCATCATCTCCTGATCCATCCCTGTCATGGTAATGGTAATGAATGCCCCAGCCAATACCTGCTTGAGAAAAAATAATTTGCTCTCCGGGTTTGTAAAAAAAACTTTCGAGTAGCCACTGTCAGTCATCGATGAAATTGCTGAACCTATACCAAGATTCATTGCCTGCATCATATATACAACACATACCACCAAACCGGTAAGCATAAAGGTTGTCTGCAACGTATCAGTAAACACAATTGTTTTAACGCCCCCTTCGTAGGTATAAATAAGAATCATTACCAGAATAATAACTGTGGTAACCCAGAATGGTACACCGAAACTTGATAAGATGGCATCCTGCAGAATTTTTACCACCAGGTATAAACGGGCAGTAGCTCCTAATGTGCGGGAAAGAATAAAAAAAGAAGCTCCTGTTTTGTACGAATTCACTCCAAGGCGTTTACTAAGATAATTATAAATGGAAGTAAGATTTAGCCGGTAATAAAGTGGCAACAACACATAAGCAATAACAACATAGCCAATCAGGTAGCCAATTACTATCTGGAAATAAGCAAACGAATCTTTACCAACACCGCCGGGTACACTTACAAACGTAACACCTGACAAGGAGGTACCGATCATACCAAAAGCCACCAGCATCCAGTTACTATTGCGGTTACCAATAAAAAAAGAATCATTATTAGAATTGCGTGAAGTGTACCATGCCACCACAATTAATAAAATAAAATAACCGATAACAAATGAGAAAAGAAGAATAGGTGACATACAACCGGGTTTCTGTTAATGAATAGTTACCAATATTAAATGTGCAATATAGAATTTTGAAGATAAAGAAATTTACTTTCCCTTTGACGAAATTAACATGAACTATGGCAATACAATCACTTGCAGTTTTCTGCGGCTCAAAAAATGGCAATAATCATTTATTTAAACAACATGCTGAACAATTGGGACAACTGATGGCTGAAAAAAATATTAAACTTATATATGGGGGCGGCAGTGCAGGCATTATGGGAACAATTGCCGATGCAGTAATGGAAAATGGGGGAAATGTTACCGGTATTATTCCAAAACTTTTACTGGAATGGGAAGTTCAGCATCGTGGCATCACCGAATTAATTATCTGTGATGATATGCACATCCGTAAAAGAACTATTTATAGTCTTTGTGATGCAGCTATAATCTTACCAGGTGGCTTTGGTACCCTGGATGAATTATTTGAAATACTAACCTGGAACCAACTTACTATTCACGATAAACAAATATTTATTTTAAATACAGGTGGTTTTTATAATTTTCTTCTGCAGCATATTCAATTAATGAAAGAAGAAAATTTTTTATATGAAGAAGCTATAAAAAAAATCATCGTTGTAAGTAACCCAGGCGAACTGAACAATTATTTGGCATAACGGATTAGTCTGTTACTTATTTTTATTACGTCCAAGATAAAAGATGAACCCTGTTCTAAAAACAGGCAGCACTCTTCCATACTGGTCACGGTAGGGTGAATTAACATTGCTGAGTGCATCTATCATTATACTGGTGTAAAATTGGGATTGGCCTATCATCCTGGTACCATATCCGGCTCCTACCAAAATGCTGGAGGCTGTAGCTTTTGTTTTATCGGTAACCGTGCCGCTTATTTTCTGGCTTACCGTTATTTTATTGTACTCATACTGACCACCAATAAAAATGCTGCGAATAGGCCAAATCCTCACAAAGGGCCCGGCACCAATAGCAAGATACCTTATTGAATTATTGGCTACCTGGCTGCGCTGTGTTACATACGTTATGTTGGTGGCAATACCCGCATCTATAATTTTATTAATACTGTACCCGATTTCAGGGTTCAACCCAATAATAAATCCATTTGAAAATCCAAGGTTTAAACCGGTGCCTATAAATAAATGATCTTTTTTCCAGCCACCTTTATTTTCCTCTTCATCCTGTGCCGACAGTTATAAAGAAAAAAAAAGGCTAAGCAATAATAAAACAGTAATTTTTTTCATACGTAAGGGTATTAATTTACAATAACGAAATCAGCCTGGGAAAATTTTTCCTGCATTCAATATATTGTTAGGATCAAAAACTTTTTTTATTTCTTTCATAAGCTGCAACTGTGTTTTATCAAATACGATATCGAGGTATTCTTTTTGGACCAACCCAATTCCATGTTCGCCACTAATAGTGCCGCCCAGTTTTTTTACCAGTACAAATATCTCTTTTATCCCATTTTTAAGAGAGCCATTCCATGCATCGTCTGTTAAACTACCCTTAATAATATTTACATGCAGATTACCATCACCCGCATGCCCGTAGCAAACAGATTGAAAACCATATTTCCTTCCAATATCCTTTACTCCTTGTAGCAAAACGGGCAATTCAGCCCTCGGCACCACGGTATCTTCTTCTTTATATACAGAGTGAGACTTGACAGCTTCCCCTACTCTTCTCCTCATTTTCCATAAGGCTGTTTTTTGTTGTTCATCATCTGCAAATAAAATATCGCCACAATTAAATTGCTGTACAACTGTTGCAATACATACCATATCCTGCATCAGCACATCAATATTATTCCCGTCTACTTCAATCAGTAAGTGTGCCTGCACATCATCCTCTATTTTTACAGAACTGTTATCAATAAACTTACTTACCCAATCAAGTGCATCTCTTTCCATAAACTCCATAGCACTTGGTGTGTAACCTGCCCTGAAGATGGCACTTACTGCCGCACAGGCATTTTCTGCTGCATTAAATGGCACCAGCATCAACAGATCATACTTTGGAAATGGAATTAATCGTAAAACTATTTTTGTTACTATGCCCAATGTGCCTTCACTTCCCACTATTAATTGTGTAAGGTTATAACCGGTTGCATTCTTTAACACATTGGCACCAGTCCATATTATTTCGCCGGTGGGCAATACTACTTCAAGATTCAATACATAATCTTTTACCACACCATACTTTACTGCCTTTGGTCCACCGCTGTTTTCTGCAATATTTCCACCGATAAAACAGGAACCACGGCTACTGGGATCTGGCGGATAGAATAACCCTTTTTCTTTTACCGCATTCTGCAATACTTCGGTTATTACTCCCGGCTCAGTTATTACCTGAAGGTTGCGTTCATCAATTTGGAGTATCGTATTCATTCTTTCTGTAGATAATAATACACCGCCCAGATGTGGCAATGCACCACCGCTTAACCCTGTTCCCCCGCCACGGGGTGTAACAGGAATTTTTTCCCGGTTACAAATTTTAAGTATAGCACTAATTTCTTCCGTAGTATGGGGTTTTAGTACAACTTCGGGCAGAAAATGCAAGTCTTCTGTTTCATCGTGTGAATAATTGAGAAGAGAGTCGTTATCTATATAAATAAATTCTTCGCCAATTATCTTTTTAAAATCTTCAATATTTTGTATAGAAACTGTGGAGGTAATAACCATTTCCCTGAATCGTTTTAATTACGGGCAATAATGCTGTAAAAATCGGGAATGTAAGCAACATGGCGAAAATAGCAGCTCAATAATTTTTGAAAGAAGGGCAGAACGATTCCCGTTTATTACCGTTGTACCTGTCAACGACTCCTTGTTTGATAATTGAAAATTCGAAAGCACCACGGGTATTATTATAATTTTTCAGCGTTGAAGTGGTGGCATCATAAGTAAATGTAAAAGTTACATCTTTATACCCCAGTCCTACCATTGGAATAAATGCATCTTTGTAACGATAATACAAACCTCCAATCAGCACTTTTTCCCCATCACCCGATAAATTATAATGCGCATTGAGGCCACCAACTATTTCGTATGATTTTGCCTGTAAAGAAAAATAAGCATTGGGGTTAACAATAAGCCGGTCGTTGGCCATAAAACTGCCATTCAAAAAACCTGTGTATCTGACAGGTATTCGATTATCTATACCGGATTGATCATCAAAAAAAGATTCTTTTGGACGGTTAATATGCATGGCAGAAAAACCCGCATTAAAATAAACCTTATCGGTAGGAAAATATGCATAATTCATTCCTACCTGAAGATCGACATAATTAATATTATTTGTTGCAAGTTTTGGAGCATCAGCCGTTTGATGTACATCAAAAAATTTACCGTTCCATTGGCTCGGGAAAGTTAGGTTAGAAGTATTTATATTTTTATTAGCCCAGCCAGCATTAAAACCGAGGCTGATAAGGCTACCCGCATTTACCATTTGATGATAGGCTACAGAACCATACACCTTAGTAGAAGTGAGATTACCAGATCCTGCTACATCCCGCAAAATAACACCACCCAAACCCAGCCAACCGGTATTGTCCCTGTTTTGCATTAGCTGAACATCACCAAATGCACTCATGGTTTTATAAGGAAAGGCCGTAACGGAAGCCCATTGGTTTCGATAATTCACTCCCAACCGGTAATCACCATCAGGTATAAAACCGGTATTAGCCGGATTAGTTAACAATGGTGAATTCATGAATTGAGAAAAATGTAAATCCTGGCCAACAGCAGATGGGGCCAGGCAGATAGCACAAGCAATTGATGACAATATGATTTTAACTCTCTTCATTTCCTTTTCTCTTTTATATACTTAACATTTCTATCTTATTAACGTTATATCACCCTTCTTGGTTGTTTTCACTCCATCAAAGAATTCTACACTCAACGTATATACATATACATCCATCGGCTGCACTACTCCTTTTACTTTTCCATCCCACCCCTGCAGGCGGTTATTAGTTTCAAATACTTTTTGCCCCCAACGATTCCAGATAATAAACTGCATTTTGCTAATACCAAAACCTTTTACCATTACTACACTGTTTACATCGCCACTTTGGGGAGTAAAAGCATTGGGCACATCTACTAAGGTAACAATTAATGCCGTTACAGGTTTGCAAATTGTACTGTCACAACCGGCAATATTATAAGCAGTAAGACAAGCATTAAATGTGCCGGTTGCATTATATTGATGTTGTACAGGAGTTCTGGAAGTTGTCAATAGTGAATCGCCATCACCAAAAGTCCACTTAAAACGCACAGCATCCGGCGATGAAAGATTGGTAAACGTAGTAGGCGTATTTTCCAATGGTGGATCGGGGGCAAAACTAAAATCCGGTGTTGGTGAATTTAATACCGTAATGGTGAATGTAGTATCATGTGAAATGTTACAGGTGCCAGGATTTGTAGCGGTCAACCGTACAGTATATACCCCTGCATTAACATACAAATGTGTCGGGTTAGTAAGTGTCGAAGAATTATTTGATGACGATGGATCTCCAAAGTCCCATGTATATGTTACTCCATTCAAAGTGTTATTTATAAATGTTGCGTTATAAGAAACACATCCTGTAGCTGGTGTTGCAATAATAGCCTTAACATTGTCGGCAATGCTTATAGTAAAAGTGCTGTCGTCAGGATTGTTACAATAAGACTCATCCTTTAAAATTAATTTGGGTAAATACGTTCCTAATGCTGGATAGGTATGTGTTACTGCATTCGCCGCTCCAATTTTGGCCGGAACCCTGGGGCTTCCATCTCCAAAATCCCAAACGAAAGAAGTATCCTGGAAAGGCCGTGAAGGACTGGTTACGGAATTATTAATAAACTGGTAAGTAAACTTGGGGCAACCCGGGCCAAATGGTTGCCAGAAAGGTCTAAGATCTGCCCTTATATCACCCACCCGTATGTTAATAAACGAAGAATCTCTTTGATTACAGGTATTAAGATCTACTGCTACCAGCAGTACGGTGTAAACGCCAACTGTATTATAAACAAATGATGCAGTAGGAACGGTTGTTATCAAATCAGGCGGGTTTCCCGGAACATAATTAAAATGCCATTCATAGGTCTGGGCATTTGCAATGGTATCCTTAAAAACAACTGATAATGGAACACAACCGGCTGTATCCTTTACACCATCAATGGCTGACTGAACACCAGCCCCAACGCCAGCCAGGTTCATAGCAATCTTTACCATAGTAAGATTACAACCTGCGCCGGTGCTGGCATTATTAACGGTAGACCATGCACCTGTTGTTACCGGGTACACGGGTCTTGATCCTAAATTACAGTTTCCACAAATAGCCTGATATATAACTCCATTTTTATCAAACCGGCTGGTGCCACCATCCACATGGTCGCATCCATTATTGGGGCTTACATTATTCTCGCCAAAAAAACTTGCAAATAAAGGTGCCGTACCTGCTGCATCCTTTTTCATAACAAAGAAATAAAAATCTTTGCCGTCAGTAGAACTCTTAATAGCATCCGCTGTAACGGGTAAACCAGAAGTACCTGCACTTTGGAAATTACTTCCAATTTGTCCCCCCCAACCAGATATGTATACATTTTCACAACGATCCACTAAAAAAGCAATAGGAGATATATTGGGAGTAGCTGCACCAGATCCAAAAGCTGTTGAATAAACATATGCAGATAAGTCCGGTTTTAATTTCACTATAAATTGTTTGCCTCCGGCATTACTATAAGTAGCATTCTGGATAGGCCAGGAACCCGTTGTTTGCCCCATGACATAAGGAAATCCTTTATTGTCAAACTGGATACCAAATATTTGATCTGCCCCACTGGTACCTATATATGTAGAACGAATTACCGATGATCCGTTATTACTAATGACAGCAACATATCCATCAATCTTACTGCCTGTTCCACTACCATAATTAGATGGACCGACCGTACCTGCACGGCTGGCTGCGGGTAATACGTTTATACTTTCTGTTCCTCCCGCCACATATATATTACCACCCGGGCCCAGAGAAAGAACATATGCAGCATCATTTTCTTCACCACCCAGGTAACTGGAAAAAATCAAAGAACCGAGATCGGGGGTTAATTTAAGTAATACACCATCCTGTGTGCCACCACCAAAAGTTGTTTGAAAAGCTCCCGGAGTTACAGGAAATGCTTTGGATTGTGTACAAGATGCCACATAAACATTTCCTGCACCATCTAAAATAACTTCACTTCTTCCATCGTCACCATAGTTTCTCTGCAATGATGACAATGCCCTTGTTGAAGAAATATTTACCCCATCGTCATTAACATCTCCAATCTTTTTAGATCCGATTAAAGCAGTACCTGTTGCATTAAGTTTAGTAACAATAATATCAAAATTACCATTAGCACCAATCTTACTGGCAGGACCATTAGGATTTTGTAAAGGATAATTATCAGAATTTGACCGGCCGGCAATAATTAAATTACCCTGATTGTCAACAATAAGGCTGTGTGGCTGTTCATTTCCATTACCACCTATATAAGTAGCATACATTTTTGTAGAACCATCCGGCGAAAGTTTAATGATTCCAATATCTATCGGATTGGATCCTCCACCTCCCTGAAAAGATGTTTGAAAAGCTCCGGGAGAAACGGGAAATCCACTTCCGAAAACGATACCACCTCCATACATGCTACCATCGGGTCCATACGTAGCTGTAAAGCCCCAATTGTCTGCAGTACTCCCGGAGAAAGAACAGAAAATAACCTGGGGATCTATTATTAAGGTACTGGTAGCATCATAATTCTTTACATCAAATGTTACTACATTATCCTTTACTACATATTTACAATTAATTTCTTTTCTTCCTTTTTCATCAGCCTGGTAAGTGTAAGGAGTAGATTCTTTTAATTCTCCCACAGAAGTGGACATTACCAGTTCTTTATTTTTCACCTTTATGTCATCAGTGCCATCATACTTCAGTGCAATCTTTGACACATCACCACCGGGTTTTACAATAATATCATATTTCAAAAACTCATTATCAGTATAATAACGGACATCAACATTGGGATAAACATTTTCTAATGTAATGGTTTGATAAATGCGGCAACCGCTTGCCCATTTAGATGGATCGTTTCCTATAAAATAACTATTGTAAGCCGGAATAATCTTACCCGGGACTGCCCTGATATTTTGAGAAGCCCCAATAAAATCTACATTGTATGCATGTGAACGAAGAATCATTTTTTGGCTTGGCAACATCGTTGTGCCATCATTATTTTGTCCATGCATAAATTTTCCCAGGTTGACATAATCTCCTGGGTTATGCTGCAACACTGTAAATCCGCCAGAGCGGATGAAAAAGGCTCCGTTACTAACATCGCCTCTATATTGAACATGGCTATCCCATTGACCTTTATTTTCAATAAACTCAATATTATTATGACTTTGTGCCGAAACGACAAAAGTGGAACAAATAAGTGCGGCGATTACAAGGGATTGTTTCAGGATAAAATTATTTATATTAAAGTAACCAAATAATATCAGATTTATATTGAAAACTTATGTTAAGAACCGGTTATTCATTAAAAAATATTTTTTATGTCAGAAAATTTAAAACAACCCGTCTCTATTGTCAAAAAAGAGTCATAATCAACAAAAAATATTTCTGTTTTTAACCTGCTTTAAAATTATCTACGAAATTTTACTCCATAAAACAGTTCCTTTTTGATGCTGTAAAAATGTTTTAAGCTGCAAATTTTCTGCCGAAACAATATCAGGATCTTTTTCGAGCAACTCATTAACCATATTTCTTGCCAGCTCCAGCAAAGGCCGGTCTTGGACTATACTTGCCAGCTTAAAGTTTAATACACCACTCTGCCTTGTTCCTTCAATATCGCCCGGCCCTCTTAATTCCAGATCTTTCTCTGCAATTTCAAATCCATTATTGGTTGTTGTCATTATCTTAATTCGTTCTCTCGCATCATTTCCCAATTTAGAACCACTTAATAATATGCAATAGCTTTTTTCTGCACCCCGTCCTACTCTTCCCCGCAACTGATGGAGTTGTGATAATCCAAACTTTTCTGTACTTTCTATCACCATGACAGAGGCATTGGGAACATTTACACCTACCTCAATAACTGTTGTAGACACCAAAATCTGTGTATCTCCTTCAACAAATCTTTTCATATTTAGTTCCTTCTGATCCGCAGGTTGGCGACCATGCACCATGCTGATCCAATATCTGGGTTCAGGAAAATATCCTTTTACATTTTCATATCCCTTCATCAGGTTTTCATAGTCCATTTTAGCACTTTCTTCTATCAATGGAAAAATGATATATATCTGTCTTCCCTTGTCAATTTCTGCCCGTATAAAATCCATTACCCTGCTCCGCTGAGATTCATAACGGTGAACAGTAGCAATCGGTTGCCGCCCCGGTGGCAGTTCATCTATTACACTATAATCAAGATCTCCATAAGCTGTCATTGCCAGTGTTCGTGGAATGGGTGTTGCTGTCATTACTAATATATGCGGAGGCGTTACCGCTTTTTGCCAAAGCTTTGCTCTTTGTGCTACGCCAAACCGGTGCTGTTCATCAATAATAACAATACCCAGATTTTTAAATTGTACTACCTCTTCAATTACGGCATGGGTCCCAATCAGGATTTTTAAAGAGCCTTCAGCCAATTCATTTAACAGTATTTTCCTTTTAGCGGTTTTAACAGAGCCGGTGAGTAATTTGACCGGCACATCCATTTTTTCTAATAATTGGCTGATAGTTTTATAATGCTGCTGTGCTAAAATTTCCGTAGGTGCCATCAGGCAGGCCTGGTAGTCATTATCAATAGCAAGTAACATGATAAGGACCGCCACAATAGTTTTTCCACTACCTACATCGCCCTGAAGCAGCCGGTTCATTTGCTTTCCCCGTGCAGTATCTACTCTTATTTCTTTGATTACTCTTTTTTGTGCACCCGTCAGTTCAAAAGGAAGATAATTTTTAAAAAAGTTATTAAACAAATCTCCTACCTTATCAAAAATTACTCCTTTAGAAAAACGATGGCGGTTGGATCGCAACAGGTTCATTCGTAACTGTGCGATAAAAAGTTCTTCAAACTTCAATCGTTTTACTGCTTCTTCATATTCGGCAACGGATTGCGGAAAATGAATTTGCCTGTATGCATTAAATCTATTTATCAATTTTAATCTGGTAAGTATATTTAAGGGCAAATTATCAGCGATGTCTTTTTCTCTTACCATCGCCATCAGCAATTGGGTGAGTTTACCGATTTGCCTGCCACCAAGTCCCCTTGCTTTTAATTTTTCAGTTGTTGGATATACCGGTTCAAGAAAACTTTTAGCGGTTTGTTCGGCTGCTGTAAGTATTTCCAATTCGGGATGTATTATCTGTGGCTTTCCATTAAAATAAGTAACCTTACCATATACCAGATAGAGTTGGCCGGGTTCTAATAATTTCTGCACCCATGTCAAACTCTGGAACCAGGTAAGTTCAAGAAAACCAGATTCATCTTTTACCTGTGCAACTAATCTCCGCCCGGCTTTTTGTCCAATTATTTCAAAATTTATTAATACACAAGCTAGCTG
>JBKJXQ010000144.1:0-7306 GCA_046716235.1 Chitinophagaceae bacterium | reverse complement strand
GCTATTCTTGCCCTGCATGTAAATACAATTTTAGAAGTGGGGCAATTAAGTTTCCGCAGTGGAAAAGTTATGGCCAGTGCAGACGAATTATATTTTACGGTAAAAGGCAAAGGAGGTCATGCTGCATCTCCACACATTACTATCGACCCTATTCTTATCAGTTCGCATTTAATTATTGCACTGCAACAATTGATAAGCAGAAATAATAATCCATTTAATCCATCTGTACTTTCAATCACTGCATTCAATGCAGGAAATACAACAAATGTAATTCCGAATGAAGTAAAACTCATGGGAACATTCAGAGCGATGGATGAAGCATGGCGTTTTAAAGCACATGAACTGATGCACAAATTAACAACCGATCTTGTACACTCCATGGGCGGAGAAGTTGATTTGCATATTGATGTGGGCTATCCTTGTGTAATGAATAATGAAAAGGTAACCGCTGCTGCTATGCAAAAAGCCAGAGAATATATGGGTGCCGAAAATGTAAGTGAAACAGAACTGCGCATGGGAGCTGAAGATTTTGGTTATTATGCCCAGCAAATACCTGCATGTTTTTATCGCCTGGGTACTATGAACAAATCAAAAGGAATTATTTCCGGAGTACATACCCCTACTTTTAATATTGATGAAGATGCTATTGAGATTGGTATGGGAATGATGGCCTGGTTGGGCAGTAATGTTGAATTGTAATCTTATTGCTCCATTATTTATACCTTTTCTGCTAAAAAAATATTCGAATTATTATTTTGTACATTGCAGCCCATTTTGCTGAGTAGAATTACTGCAAGTACAAGAGTGTGACACAACGGAAGATGAGCAGAATTACTACAGCTGGTAACCAAAAAATTTCTATGTCGAACGACTTACGCAAACAACAGGCCTTAGAATATCATTCCAAAGGCAGACCCGGAAAAATTGAAGTAATACCAACCAAAGAAGCCAAAACACAAAGAGATCTATCCTTAGCTTATTCTCCCGGTGTGGCAGAACCCTGCCTTGAAATTGCTGCAGATGTTGAGAATGTTTATAAATACACTGCTAAAGGAAATTTAGTAGCTGTTATCAGCAATGGTACAGCAGTACTTGGTCTGGGTGATATTGGACCAGAAGCAAGCAAACCTGTGATGGAAGGTAAAGGAGTATTGTTTAAAATATTTGCCGTTATTGATGTATTTGATATTGAAATAAATGAAAAAGATCCGGAGAAATTTGTACAGATTGTAAAGGCACTGGAACCAACATTTGGGGGCATCAACTTAGAAGACATAAAAGCCCCGGAATGTTTTTACATTGAAAGAGAGTTAAAGAAGCAATTGAAAATACCGGTGATGCATGATGATCAGCATGGAACAGCTATCATCAGTGCAGCTGCTCTGTTAAATGCACTGGAAATTCAAAAAAAGAAAATTGATAAAGTAAAATTTGTAGTAAATGGTGCAGGTGCCGCAGCAATGGCCTGCATTCAGCTATATGAATCATTAGGTGCTAAACATGAAAATTTTTTGTTGTTCGACCGTAAAGGTGTGCTGCATAAAGGACGGACAGAGCTGGAAGATTTTAAATTGAAATTTGCTAATGCCAATGGAGAAATGACACTGGCACAGGCTATGAAGGATGCGGATGTTTTTATCGGTTTGAGTGCAGGCAATTGTGTTACAGCAGAAATGGTAAAAAGCATGGCAAAAAGTCCTATCGTTTTTGCAATGGCCAATCCCGACCCGGAAATAAGTTGGGAAGGCGCTACCGGTGCAAGAAAAGATATTATCATGGCCACCGGCCGTAGTGATTATCCTAACCAGGTAAATAATGTACTGGGCTTTCCTTATATCTTTCGTGGCGCATTAGACGTAAGGGCCACACAAATTAATGAGGCTATGAAAATGGCTGCTGTTAAAGCTTTGGCAGAATTAGCCAAGACCCCGGTGCCTGATATAGTGAATATGGCTTACAATGAAAAGAGTATTGTCTTTGGCGAAAATTATATTATTCCAAAACCACTTGACCCAAGATTATTATCCACTATTGCACCAGCCGTGGCTAAAGCTGCTATGGAAAGTGGTGTAGCAAAATACCCAATTAACAATTGGGAAGAATATGTAACGAATCTTAACAAACGTCTTGGACTGGACAACCAGGTAATGCGAGTAATTGGCAACAAGGCCCGCCGTGATCCCAAACGTATTGTCTTTGCAGAGGCTGATAATTTAAAAATTCTGAAAGCAGCACAGATTGTTTTTGATGAAGGTGTAGGTTATCCTATTCTGCTGGGTGATGAAACAAAAATAAATAAAATTGCTGCCGATAATGGTATCGACATTGAAGGGCTTCCCATTTTCGATCCGAGAAGTGATGCGATGGAAGAGAAAAGAAATATTTATTCTGAACTATTTTTTAAGAAAAGAGGAAGAAAAGGGTTCAATGCTTACGAAGCAAAAAAAGTAATGAGAGATCGCAACTATTTTGGTTGCATGATGGTAGAATGTGGTGATGCGGATGCGATGATATCCGGTTTGGCAAAAAACTATCCCGATACTATCCGTCCTGCACTGCAAACTATCGGTACAGAAGAAGGAGTAAAAAAAATTGCGGGTATGTATTTAATGCTTACCAAAAAAGGGCCCTTGTTTTTAGCAGATACAACCGTAAACTTTAACCCTACTGCAGAAGAATTAGCAGATATAACATTGATGGTGGCAAAAGAAGTCCGCAGTTTCAATATTATACCCCGCATTGCTATGCTGAGTTATTCAAACTTTGGTAGCAGTAATTCGCCGGAAGCAAAACTGGTAGCACAGGCACGGCAAATTGTTAAAGCAAAAATGCCCTCTTTATTAGTGGATGGAGAAATGCAGGCCAGCGTAGCTTTTAATAAAGAATTGATGAAAGAAAATTATCCGTTCAGTGAGCTGGCAGATCAGGATGTAAACACCCTTATTTTCCCCAATCTTGCTGCTGGTAATGTTGCTTATAACCTGATGAAAGAACTGGATACGGCAGATGCCGTGGGGCCCATTCTTTTGGGTTTAAAAAAGCCTGTTCACATACTACAGCTTGGCAGTACTGTCCGCAGTATATTTAATATGGCACTGGTAGCAGTAGTAGATGCACAACAAAAAAGCAAAACCCCCACGGAAGAAATTGTAAAACGTTCCCGCTGGTGGAAACGTTTTAAAAAAGTAAGTAAGGATATGTAGTTAAAAAATATTTTTATAAAATAGTTGAGAAACAGAAATTGGACAGGTTTTAGATAGCCTCAATTGTCCGCAAGTTTTAATTTTAGATTTTAAACCTTTAACCATTCCCTTTTTCGTTGTATTTTACACCCTAAATTTTTGAATGACCATTTTCAATCACATAGGCCAGTACCTTTTAATGATCAAAGGCATGTTCTCCAAGCCGGAGAATGCTAAAATGTACTGGAAAGAATTTATGCACCAGTGTTCTGAAATTGGTATAGGGTCATTGGGCATTGTAGGTATTATTTCCATATTTATAGGTGCTGTATCTACTATTCAAACGGCCTACCAGTTAGTAAGCCCATTAATTCCCCCATCCACTATTGCACAGATTGTACGGGATACTGTGATACTTGAATTTGCTCCTACACTTGTTTGTATTGTGCTGGCAGGTGTGGCAGGCAGCCGTATTGCCAGTGAGCTTGGAAATATGCGGGTAAGCGAACAGATTGATGCATTAGAAATTATGGGTATCAATACTAAAACATATTTAATATTACCTAAAATCGTAGCATCGCTTTTGATGATACCATTATTAGTAGTTATGGCCATGGCATTGGGTATATTAGGGGGGAGACTGGCGGCCACCGCTTCAGGAATAATTTCAGGAAGCATTTATGATAAAGGGCTACTGGAATTTTTTGTGCCTTTCAATGTCATCTTTGCCCTCATCAAATCTTATGTGTTCTCATTTATCATTGCAAGTATACCGGCTTTTTATGGGTACTATGTAAAAGGTGGAGCACTGGAAATAGGCCGTGCAAGTACAAAAGCAGTAGTAGTAAGTTGTATCCTTATATTATTTGCTGACTATGTTTTATCAGCTTTGTTATTACCGACCTAACCTTCGAAATATTTGAATGAAATACCTGACCTTTTTTTAAGCGATCACTAATAGCATAATGCTATATTATGATAGAAGTTAAAAACATACAGAAAAGTTTTGGAGACAAAGTAGTGATACAGGATGTAAGTGCTGTAATGAAAGCAGGACAATGCAACCTTATTATCGGCTCCAGTGGCAGTGGCAAAACTGTATTGCAAAAATGTATGGTAGGTTTGTTTGAACCAGACGGAGGTGAAATATTATATAGTGGACAGAATTTCACAACGATGAATGGCAATCAAAAAACAGAGATAAGGAAAGAAATCGGTATGCTTTTTCAGGGGTCGGCTTTATTTGATAGCCAAACCGTTGAAGAAAATGTAATGTTTCCGCTAAGTATGTTTACTAAAGATAACTACAAAAAGAAATTAATAAGGGTAAATGAAGTATTGGAAAGGGTAAACCTGGTTGATGCCAATAAAAAATTTCCGGCTGAGCTTAGTGGGGGTATGAAAAAACGGGTGGCATTGGCAAGGGCAGTAGTGCTGAATCCAAAATATCTTTTTTGCGATGAACCCAATTCCGGTCTTGATCCGCAGACTTCTTTAGTAATAGATAAACTGATACAGGAAATTACGGTGGAATTTAATATTACTACTGTTGTTAATACCCATGATATGAACAGTGTAATGGAAATAGGCAACTACATTCTTTATATGTACCAGGGTAATAAGGAATGGGAGGGAAATAATAAAGAAATAATTTTCAGTAAGAATCAACGGCTGAATGAATTTATTTTTGCTTCTGAGTTTTTACGGGATGCCAAAGATATGCGGATGTTGGAAGAGAGCGGCAAGATTTCGAACGAGAGGGATATGGAAGCACTACTCGATAAAGATGCCCCCAGCCTGTTGCCTCCTTCTGATGAAGTGTAATACCGCATTATGAAAAAAATAATCACTTCGCTATTAATTTTATGTGCTGTTAACGTTGCTGCACATGAGTTTTGGTTACAGCCCCATAAATTTATTTACAAAAAAGGGGATAGCGCAACCATAAGCTTTCGGGTAGGAGAAAATTTTGAAGGAGATAACTGGAATGGCAACCGATCCAAAATAAATTTTCTTTCCCTTTATCAAAATGGAATAAAAAAAGATATTGCTTCCTTTTTATCAGACAAAAATGGTGACTCAATACTGATACCACTTAACCAGCGAGGAACAGCTGTAGTGGTTTATAGTGGAGTTAATTCTTTTATTGAACTGGAGGCAGCAAAGTTTACTGCTTACCTTAAAGAAGATGGATTGCAGGAAGCTATTGATTACCGGAAACAACATGGCGAAACTGATAGTATAAGCCATGAAGCCTATCAAAGAAGTGTAAAAACAATTTTACAGGTTGGTAAAAAATATGATAACACGTTCAGTATTGAAACAAATCTTCCTGTTGACATTATCCCCGCCACTCATCCTTATAAAATAAAAAATAAACAATTCATTACGTTTAAAATTTTGTTTCAAAAAAAACCGTTAGTTAATCACCTTATCAAAATCTGGTATCGGATAAATAACAAAACAATTTTTTTAGAAAAGATGAGTGATGAAAATGGGCTGGTAAATTTTTTAGTAGAGCCCCGTGGTAAATGGATGGTAAGTACCGTACAAATGATCCGCACAAATAAAGAACCTCAAGCTAACTGGCAAAGCTATTGGGGCAGTTGCACCTGGGGATACGAATAGTTTTTAACAAACGATTTCATTCGTAAGCTGAATGATGGAATAATAAATGCTGAAGAAGTAATTATTTCATCCTTTAAACTATAGCTTATGTATAAAATTTATACTCCTCTTCTTACTATTTTATTTTTTTCTTGCAGCACAAAAATCCGTTACATCGGCCAATCTCATCCACCTACAAAAAATATCGAAGTATTCGTTTCAGAAAAATCAATAAAAAGGTCTTTTGAATATATTGGTAAAGGGTATGTAGGTTTTCATAAAAATCCAAATAAAATTCAGCAAATAGCAGAAAAAATTGGTCGGGAAAAAGGCGCAGATGCCGTATTAATTACAGATTATTATATACCCGATACTGGGGGAACCAACATCACTACCCTATATACAACTGATAGCATTGCTAAAACAGCAGTAACCACAGCGAAAACCACGGTATCACCTGCAACTTACAGTGGATATCAAATTCTTTTTTTAAAGTACAACAAGTAGCTTTCATCCATTAACGATTGTTACATTTCCCTTACTTTTGCCGGACTTAATAAAATCGGTATATGAGTATTCTTGTTAATAAAAATTCTAAAGTTTTAGTACAGGGTTTTACAGGAACCGAAGGTACTTTTCATGCTACCCAGATGATAGAATACGGCACCAATGTGGTAGGTGGCGTTACTCCCGGCAAAGGTGGAAGCACTCATTTAGATAAACCTGTTTTTAATACCGTTGTTGATTGTGTAAAAGCAACCGGTGCCGATGTAAGTATTATTTTTGTGCCTCCGGCATTCGCAGCAGACGCAGTGATGGAAGCAGCTGATGCAGGTATTAACCTGGTTGTTTGTATTACCGAAGGCATACCGGTGCAGGACATGGTAAAAGTAAAAAACTATTTATTGGGAAAAAGTACCAGGTTAATAGGCCCTAACTGTCCCGGCGTTATTACTTCTGATGAATGTAAAGTTGGCATCATGCCAGGTTTTATTTTTAAGCAGGGTCGTATTGGTATTGTCTCTAAATCAGGAACATTAACTTATGAAGCTGCTGACCAGGTAGCAAAAGCTGGACTGGGAATTTCTACCGCGGTTGGTATAGGTGGCGACCCGATTATCGGGACCACCACCAAAGAAGCTATCGAATTATTTATGAATGATGATAATACCGATGCCATCGTAATGATTGGTGAAATTGGGGGTGGCATGGAAGCCGAAGCAGCTAATTGGATAAAGGCAAATGGTAATAAAAAACCTGTTGTTGGATTTATAGCAGGACAAACTGCTCCTCCCGGTCGGCGTATGGGTCATGCCGGTGCCATTGTGGGTGGAGCAGATGATACCGCTGCTGCTAAAATGAAAATCATGGCCGAGTGTGGCATACATGTCGTAAGCAGCCCGGCAGACATTGGTAAGAAGATGGCGGAAATAATGACCCTATCCTCTAAAAGGGAACTTTAATCTCCTAAGCATATAGCACTTTATAATAGCAAAAGACCTCGTTGAAATTTCAAC
>JBKJXQ010000143.1:0-2913 GCA_046716235.1 Chitinophagaceae bacterium | reverse complement strand
TAAAATTAACCTACGAAGAAATTGCAAAAGGTGTTACTAAGAATATTAAAGTAAAAAAACATGTAGCCTGTAATATATGTAATGGCAGCGGTGCAAAAGATAAAGGCAGCGTACAAAATTGTGGCACCTGCGGCGGCAGTGGCCAGGTAAGAAGGGTTCAAAATACATTTCTTGGACAGATGCAAACAGTTACCACCTGCCCTTCCTGTAATGGCGAAGGCACTACCGTAACTGCTAAATGTGGAAATTGCAAAGGTGAAGGAAGAGTATATGGTGAAGAAACTGTAAGCATTGATATTCCCGCAGGTGTGCAGGAAGGAATGCAACTGAATGTAACTGGAAAAGGAAATGCCGGAGAAAGAGGTGGTATGCAGGGAGATCTTATTATTTTAATTGAGGAAGAAACGCATAAGGAATTGCATCGTGAAGGCTTAAATGTAGCTTATGAACTGCATCTTTCTTTTACCGATGCTGTTTTTGGAACACAGATAGAAGTGCCTACCATTGATGGGAAAGCAAAAATTAAAATACCAGCAGGCACACAAAGCGGAAAAATCTTCAGGCTGAAAGGAAAAGGCTTTCCGGCAGTAAACTCCTATGAAAAAGGTGACCAGCTTATACAGGTAAATGTATGGACCCCTCAGCATGTGACTGCTGAAGAAAAAAATATATTGGAAGGATTAAGCCAATCACCAAATTTTAAACCTCATCCCGATAAGAATGATAAGAATTTTTTTGATAAAATAAAGGAGATGTTTTCATAAATAATTATCGCTGCTGTTTATTACCTTTTTTCTTTTTTACTTTTGAATACAACATTTTTGCCTGTTGAATAAGGGCAATAAATTCTTTTTGCAGTGGATTATTTTTATCATAAGAAGCTTCTGTAAATATCAGCAAATCGTTCCAGCTGATATTTTTAACAAATGCTGAAGAACGCAATAGCGAACCAAACATAGCGACTGCAGCAGAAAAGCGATAACTTTTATCCAGCTTATTATTAGGTGTATATTCAAATAAAGCAGGTGCTACATATTTGCATACTTTTTTATCATTGGGCAGATTATACTGTAAGTGTATATCAGCAAATTTTTCACTAACCGGCTGATTATTTATGGTCAGCTTGTTTTCATCCGTTGGTACTATTTCAAATAAAGCCATCATCGAATGGCCTGAACCAACTTCGCCCCCTTCAATTACAGATGTCGAATCTTTTAATGCACTGACTTTATTATCAAAACCTATCAGGCGATACTCTTTTACATACCTGTCATTAAATTCCACATTCATGAAAACATCATCCGCAATCGAATAAAGTGTTTGTGTAAACTCTTTCAACAAAACTTTTTCGGCTTCTTTAAAATTGTCGATATAAGCAAAATTGCCATTACCTTTTTTAGCCAGTGTTTGAATTTTTGAGTCTTTATAATTTCCCATTCCTACACCCAGGCAGGTAAGATAAATACCTGACTCCCGCTGCAGCGATATCAATTCATCCAATTCAGTTTCTGTTTTAAGTCCCACATTAAAATCGCCATCCGTTGCTAATATCACCCGGTTGTTTCCACCTTTTATAAAATGATTTCTGGCAACACTATATGCCAGCTTTATTCCCGATTCACCCGGTGTAGCTCCCCCGGGTATCAGTTCATCAATGGTTCGTATAATTTTGTCTTTTTCGCCGCCACTGGTTGTGTTGAGCATTACACCAGTTACACCTCCGTAAACAACAATAGCAACTGAATCTTTATCCCGCAGATTATTTACCAATAAACGAAAAGCCGACTGCAATAGCGGAAGCCGGTTCGGCATATCCATTGAACCGGAAACATCTATTAAAAAAACAAGATTGCTGGGAGGTAATGCATCTAAATTCAGTTTTCTTGAAAAAAGATTGATATAAAATAATTGATTGTCTGCATTCCAGGGACAGGAACTCAATGTAGTCTTAATTCCAAAAAGTTGATTTTCCTCCGGCTCCTGGTAATTAAGATTGAAGTAATTCAGCATTTCTTCAATCCGCACAGCATCGGGCGGCACCTTGGAATTGAATGTAATGAAGCGGCGAATATTACTGTAAGAAGCCATGTCAACATTTAGTGACATCCCTGTACTGGGAAATTTTTTGGCATTAACAAAATGATTTTCTAAAATACTGGTATAGGTTTCATCTCCGGCAAGCCAACTTTTTTGCTCTTCTTTTTCCAGGTCTTTTGTCAATGAAGATAATTTATCCCGCCGGGCACTGGCCGAAGCACCTGACATTTTTTTTAGTTTCACACTAATATAGATGTCTGCATTTACAACCAGCTTTTCCTTTTGGAATCCCTCGAGTAAAAAACTGAACGTATCTATTTGCTGATAGGTAGAAATGCCAAAGGTACCTTGGGTGCCACTCTTAAAAAGGTATCCGGTTTTGTGTTGCAGAATAGTAACGTTTTGCAAAACATTACCTGCTTCATCTTTTACTACGCCACGAACATAAAATTGCTGTGCGTAAACAGACGAACTGATGAAGAAAAAAATTAGTATATGAAAAGCGGTCTTCAACTGGATATTTTGCCCTATAAAATACAAAAAAAACAGGACAGCTTCATTTATATATTACACCAACTGGTAAATCTCTTTTAAATTCCGACCAAGCCCGTCATAATCAAGTCCATATCCAACTACAAATTTGTTTGGTATTATAAACCCAACATAATCCAGTGTAAGCGGATGTTCTGTAGCTTCTGGTTTATGCAACAAAGCCACTATTTTTAAAGACTTAGGTTGCTGGTGAACAAGTTTGGGAAGAAAGTTGTGCAATGTTTTACCAGTATCAACAATATCTTCAAGAATAATAACTTCTTTACCAAAAAGATCTTCTTCCAATCCAATGGAAGTAACAACTTTACCTGACGACTTCATGCC
>JBKJXQ010000142.1:0-2650 GCA_046716235.1 Chitinophagaceae bacterium | reverse complement strand
TATATCAATCTTGTTAGCGATCAATAAATAGTTAAACTGCTGGCTTTCAAAATCAGCTTTCTTATTAAGGATTTCAGATTTATGTTCACTTGCATCAAATAAATATAAAACCAAATCCGCCTGTTTCATTTTTTCAATGCTCCTTTCCATCCCCGCATTTTCAATACTATCCCCAGACTGTTTCCGGATGCCGGCCGTATCAATCAGCCGGAAGATAATACCATCAATATTTATCAGTTCTTCAATTGTATCTCTTGTGGTACCGGGAATGTCACTTACAATAGCCCGGTTTTCATTTAGCAGGCTGTTTAGCAAAGTAGACTTTCCGGCATTAGGTTTACCAATTATTGCCACACTTACTCCATTACGTATTACATTTCCCAGCGAAAAAGAATTGATAAGCTCTGTAGTTGATTGTGTCAGTTCGTTAATAAGTGCATAGAATTTTTTTCTATCGGCAAACTCAACATCCTCCTGCGAAAAATCTAATTCTAATTCAATCAATGCAGAAAAACGTATAAGTCTTTCTCTCAGCTCTTTTAAATTTTTAGAAAATCCTCCACGAATGGTATGCAATGCTGCTTTTTGAGAGGCCGCGGTATTAGAAGCAATGAGGTCTGCAACAGCTTCGGCCTGTGCTAAATCTAGTTTGCCATTTAAAAAAGACCGTTGAGTAAATTCACCGGGTTTGGCCAACCTGGCTCCCAGTTCTATACAGGCATCAATTATAATCTGTTGTATATAGGGTGAGCCATGACAACTTATCTCTATCACATCTTCTCCTGTATATGATGTGGGGTTCTTAAAGAGTGATATAACTACCTCGTCTATTATCTGTTCATCCTTTTTTAAAAATCCAACATGTAAAGTGTGGGAGGGCTGCCTTTGCAAATCTTTAGAAGGAAATAATTGATTTACTATAGAGTAAGTATTGGCACCACTTAATCTTATAACTCCAATAGCACCAATACCCGGAGGGGTAGCCAATGCTACAATAGTATCATCCCACCCTGAAATTTTATTCAACATCCCGTCAAAAGTATATTAAATACTTTTATTAAGATTTTCAGCGAAACACACAACTTAACGGCAAAAAAAATCCTCCCGGCTTATGGACGGGAGGATGTAAACAGATGCTAATTTTTTTATTCACTTTGTACCTGGAAAGTAATAGGCTGCTTACGATAAGCTTTTACCTGGCGGCCATTTTGTACCGCAGGAGTCCACTTGGGGCCTTTTCTAATAACCCTCATAGCTTCCTCTTCCATACCATATCCATGGTTTGTAAGAGCCCTTACATCGCTGATGTTTCCTTCTTTATCTACTACAAACTGAACAACAGTTGTATAAGTTCCTTCAGGGGCACCATTGTCCGTAGCAACCTGGCCATTGGCATTTCTTTCAAGATATTGACGCCATTTTGAATCTCCCCCAGGAAAACTGGCTTCTATTTCAACTTTGTCAAATATTTTATTCTCATCCTCGACTTTCTTCTCTTCTACTATCTGCTTGCCTTCATCAATTTGTATGGGGGCAATATTTTCATCTTTAATACCTTCCTGGTTTACCACGTCAATCTTTGCTTCTTTCAGCTCTTCCGGTGGTGGCGGTGGTTTTTCAACTTCCTCATCCTTTTTAATTATAGGAGGAGTAAACTGTTTCATTTCTACTTTTGGCGGCTCCTGCTTGGGCGGCGGTGGTGGAGGTGGTGGAGGCGGTTCCTTTTTGTCCTCCTGTTTCACTTCCTGAATTGTCATCTCATCGAATTTCACCTTATTACTATCATCACTGTTCATAACACTGGCAAGGACAGATCCTCCAAGAGCCAGTATAGTGACTGAGGCGGTAATAATAAGGGCACGGGTAATCCGGCGATTATAAGTCTTTCTTAATTCATAAGCACCGTAATCTTTATTCTTACCTTCAAAGATGATGTCAAGAACATCGGCTGATAAAATTTTGTTGACTTCCATTACTTATGGGTTTTAAATTAGATGCTGAAGGAATTATTATTCCATAAAATCTTTCAGCTTATTTTATTCCGTTATTCGCCTCTGTTGCTTTTATCAGTTCATACTCCGGATCAGAAAGTTTCACCATTGCATAGGTTCTGCATTGATTAATAGTCATCTCATCCAGTATATCGACTGTGTTTTTATACGTAGCATCATTAGAGGGCTTGATAATAACAACAAAGTCTTTTTCTGCACAATTGCTGATAGGCTTTCCTTTTGATTTGGCTTCAGCTTCGCAAGCCGGATCAGTTACATACCTTGATATTACTTCTTTCTTTTTAGCAATAATAATATCCCTGATTCCTTTAAAAGTTGTCTGCTTAAAGTTATTGCCGGTAGCATCTACTACCAGTTTTCCTTCATAATAGTAAACCTGGTCGCCTTTTCCCAGCATTATTGTAATCACACCCGATTCTTTTACTTCGGTTTGATCTTTTAAATCTTTAATATCCTTAGGCATATTAAGATCAAGTGTAGTAGGGCTGCTCAGGGTGGCTGTGAATACGAAGAATGTAATCAGCAGAAACCCCAAATCAACCATCGGTGTCATATCTACACGGGTAGAAAGTTTTTTAGCTTTTTTTACCCCAGGTCCTTTTTTATGACCATTATCGCTACTGGTATCTATACTTGAC
>JBKJXQ010000141.1:0-3177 GCA_046716235.1 Chitinophagaceae bacterium | reverse complement strand
TGGTAATGGTAAATGTATTTGCCATTTTAACTGCAGCATTATTTTTTTTTAAGAAGATAAGTCCACTGGCTTTTTTAATCAGTTCAATGCTATGGTTTGTGATGATGATTTTGTTTTGGTACCTTTTACCTAATATCATTTATAAAAGGGCATCTACATTTAAAGATAGTTTCAGGGCGATTTTATCTTCCAGCGATTTTACAATAGAAAACAACCGGGGCAGCCGTGGCTGGGAGTGGAAATCTTTTAGCGGATGGATGGAAACTCCTCATTTTTTTCATTTATATTTCAACAGCACTTCATTTTTTATCATACCAAAAGAAGCTTTTGAAGGAGATGAGGTACACGAGGCCAGGAAAATATTTGCAGCCCGTATCAAAAGAATTTAGTTGGAGCAGTCCTTATTTTTATCATTACGGTTGTTAAACAAAAAGCACCAACATCAAAGTTTTTTCTCCATTACATGATGCGGAAGATTTACTTCAATAAACTGTTCTCCTTTTAATTTATAACCAAATTTTTCATAGAACCCGATAGCAGAGTCCCGGGCATGCATAATTATTTTTTTATACCCCTTATCCCTGCAAAGTGTTTCGACAAAAGACATAATAGATGCACCTATACCTTTTCCCTGCAGATTATTTTTAACGGCCATTTGCCTCATTTGCAATGTATGGGTATCTATTTTTTTAAGCATACAGCATCCCAGCATATCATCGTCTTCATAAGCTGCAATAAGAATATGGTCTTTTTCATTTTCCAGTTCTTCTTTAGTAAAATGCAGGCCAAGTGGTTCCCTCAAAATAATCTCCCTTAGCAGTATCATTTGCCTGTATTCTCTGGAGCCATGATCAATTTGCTTTAAACCCATTGTAGAACTTTGTTTGTTATTAAGGATGTAGAATTTGATACCGGTTGTACAATATACATAAAATTTCACTTTTTCACTTTTATCACAGGTATAATTTTATAGGATTGCCTGTAGGGGAATATAAAATTGCAAGGCTCCTGGCCATAATTTAAAAATCCCGATAAGTGTTGCAATGCAGAAATTTTCCTGCAAAGAGTATTTCTTTGTAATTACATCAAAAAGTATATTTTTGCAGTCGTATAAACTAAATTTTACTATCATGTCAGACGTTGCAACAAGAGTTAAAAAAATCATTGTTGATAAATTAGGTGTTGATGAAGCAGAAGTTACTACCGAAGCCTCATTCACAAATGATTTAGGTGCCGATAGCTTGGACACCGTTGAGTTAATTATGGAATTTGAAAAAGAATTTAATATTTCTATTCCTGATGAACAAGCTGAAACCATCACCACAGTTGGCCAGGCCGTTTCTTACTTAGAAGAAAATGCTAAGTAATCCCTCATCATTTTAATTATCACAGGCAAATTGTATGGCTTTAAAAAGAGTAGTTGTCACGGGATTGGGTGCCCTCACCCCATTGGGTAAAACTGTCACTGAATATTGGCAGGCTTTGGAAAATGGTGTGAGCGGGTGCGATACGATTCGTCAGTTTGACGTTACGAAGTTTAAAACACGGTTTGCCTGTGAGGTTAAAAACTTCGATGCAACCGAATACCTCGACAGGAAGGAAGCGCGTAAAATGGATCGCTATTGCCAGTTTGCTCTTATTGCCAGCGACGAAGCTGTAAAGGATGCGGGCATTACCAAAGAAAATGTAAACCCGGATAGAGTAGGTGTTATTTTCGCCAGCGGTATTGGTGGTCTTATTACTTTCCAGGAAGAAGTAGTCAATTTTGCTTCCGGCGACGGTACTCCACGTTTTAATCCTTTCTTTATTCCCAAAATGATATTGGATATTGCCGCAGGGCAGATATCTATGCGTCACGGTTTTCGTGGCCCAAACTACGCAGTAGTAAGTGCCTGCGCAAGTAGTACCAACGCAATCATCGATGCTTTTGACAACATCCGTTTGAATAAAGCAGATATTATTGTTACCGGCGGAAGTGAAGCAGTAATAAGTGCTGCGGGTGTAGGCGGATTTAATGCCATGAAAGCATTAAGCGAGCGCAACGATGATCCTGCCACAGCAAGCCGGCCTTTTGATAAAGAGAGAGATGGTTTTGTAATGGGCGAAGGTTCTGGTGTTTTAATACTGGAAGATCTGGAGCATGCACTTGCACGTGGTGCTAAAATATATTGTGAAATTGCTGGCGGTGGTGCCACAGCGGATGCCCACCATATTACCGCACCACATCCTGAAGGCCTCGGTGCTAAAAATGTAATGACGGTTGCCCTTGCAGATGCAGGACTAAAACCTGAAGACATAGACTATATAAATGTACACGGTACATCTACACCCCTCGGCGACATTGCAGAAACCAAAGCGATACTCAGTGTTTTTGGTGAGCATGCTTACAACCTCAACATCAGTTCTACAAAAAGTATGACCGGCCATTGTCTTGGAGCAGCCGGCGCATTAGAGGCACTTGCCTGTATTCTTGCCGTTACAAAAAATGTGATTCCACCTACAATCAATCATTTTACAGATGATCCTGACCTTGATCCAAAGCTCAACTTTACCTTTAATAAAGCACAGCACAAAACCGTAAATGCAGCACTAAGTAACACGTTTGGTTTTGGCGGCCACAATGCATCCGTGATCATTAAAAAATATACAGCTTAATTTTATTGTTGATTAATTAGTTGTTTGTAGGAGCATTGTTACCCGGCGGGTTAACCATTTCGGAAGGTTCTTTGTCCCCTATACGGCAACACCTTTGCATCTTTAATCTAAGCAAAGAACTTTTCTTTACTTTTAGTTTTAACCAAATACTTTAATTTCGGGTAAACTTTTTATAACTACTTTGAAATTCTTAAAATCATTTTTTGATAAGGAGCCACATAATAAAGACTTCAAAAAGCAATTAAATAATGTGCTGGGTTTTACGCCCGGTGAAGTTGGCTTATACAAAACCGCATTAAGCCACCGCTCCGTCAGGGAGGGTGCAGACGAAAACAACGAACGCCTCGAATTCCTGGGTGATGCGGTACTCAGCTCCATCGTTGCGCATTATCTTTTTAGAAAATACCCATACAAAGGCGAAGGGTTTTTAACAGAAATGCGAAGCAAAATGGTAAACCGCCAGAAGCTGAACGAGATCGCCCTGAAAATGGGTTTGAAAAAAATCACATTCTATAATAAGTT
>JBKJXQ010000140.1:0-3530 GCA_046716235.1 Chitinophagaceae bacterium | reverse complement strand
TTTGGTCGTATGGGGCAGCGGGTAAAGATAAAAAAGGGCAATCGTTTACCCAATTGCCTTTGTATGCTTTAAAAACATTCGGACGTTCACAGGCAAAACTGGAAGGTGATGCCATTTCCAATGCAAGTATGGGGTATGACCAATATGGTAAGGTAGAAGTAAATATGGAAATGAAAAACTTCGGAGCTACCGTTTGGAAAAAGATGACCGAAGAAAATGTAAACAGACCTATTGCCATTGTATTAGATAATATAGTTTTCTCGGCACCCAATGTTATCAATGCTATTCCTAATGGAACCTCTTCTATTTCTGGCAGCTATACACCCGAAGAAGCAACTGACCTGGCAAATATTTTAAAAATAGGTAAACTGCCTGCTCCTGCTAAAATTGTTCAGGAACAACAGGTAGGTGCTACACTTGGGCAACAAGCAATCCGCAGTGGCTCTATGGCCTTCCTTATTTCATTTGTGGTTATCTTCCTGTTGATGCTGGTTTATTATAATACCAGTGGATGGGTAGCTAATATAGCTTTAATATTAAATTTGCTTTTTACTGTTGGTATATTAGCCGGATTAGGAGCTACCTTAACAGCTCCCGGTATTGCCGGTCTGGTATTAACCATTGGTATGGCAGTGGATACGAACGTAATTATTTATGAACGTATAAAAGAAGAATTGAATAAAGGCAAAGGTTATATTCCTGCCATCAATGAGGGTTATAAACGATCCCTGCCACCGGTACTGGATGCACACATCACTACCTTGCTTACAGCAATTATACTTTTTTATTTTGGATTAGGCCCGGTAAAGGGTTTTGCAACTACACAGATAATTGGTATCCTGCTTTCTTTATTCTGTGGAATCCTGGTTAGCCGTTGGATAACTGACATATTTACCAGTAAGAAAAAACATCTTGAATATTTTACAGGTATTTCACGCCGTGTATTTAAACATGCGAAATACAAATTCATTGAATATCGAAAGTATGCTTATGTAATCTCAATGATTGTACTGGCACTCGGCATTGCAGCTTACTTCAATGGATTTGATGAAGGTGTTGAATTTAAAGGAGGTCGCAGTTTTACTGTACAGTTTGAAAAATCGGTAGATGTTGAACAGGTAAGAACAGATTTGAAAACTGCTTTTGAAGGAGAAAATACCATTATAAAAACTGTTGGCGATAATAGTAAACTAGATATTACTACTGCTTATCTTATCAAGGATAGCCGCCAGGTTGCGGATTCATTAGTAGAAATGAAATTATTGACCGGTTTAAAAAATCATTTACCGGCAGGTCTCACATTCGAACAATTTAATCAGATTAAATATCTGCCTCAGACTAATAAAGTATTACCAACTATATCTGATGACCTTAAGAAAGGTGCCGTGCAAGCTATTATTTTTGCCATGCTTGCTATCTTCCTTTATATTTTTGTCCGCTTCCGGGACTGGAGATATTCTTTGGGTACAATTGTAGCATTGCTGCATGATGTATTAGTAACATTGGCAGTATTTTCTTTTGCCAGAAACATTGTTCCTTTCCCGCTGGAAATTGATCAGCATTTTATCGCTGCTGTATTAACGGTAGTTGGTTTCTCCATGAACGATACCGTAATTGTATTTGATCGTATACGGGAAGACAGCAAAATGATGCCAACTGCACCGAGAGGTGAAATAATCAACCGGGCTATTAATGAAACATTAAGCCGTACCATAATGACATCCTTAACAGTATTTCTTACTATCCTTATTCTTTTCCTTGTGGGTGGTGAAGTAACAAAAGGATTCGCCTTTGCTATGTTAATTGGTGTTATTACCGGTACTTACTCATCCATATTTGTGGCAGCACCCATACTTGTTGACCTTGGTGGTAAAAGACCATTGGGTAAAGCAGCGCAGAAAGAAAAAAAACCAACTGCGACAGTCGTTAAAAGTTAACGTTGATTCTGTACATATTTTAAATGATAAAGCCTCCGCTTTGGAGGCTTTATCATTTAATTGAAGGCTGGATATTTTCTGAGTATTAAATTATTATGTACTAGATGGTAATAATTATTAAACTGCAAACGAAGTTCCGCAGCCGCAAGTAGTGCTTGCATTTGGGTTTTTAAAAGTAAAGCCGCGGTTGTTCAATCCATCCTGCCAGTCGATAAGCATTCCATATAAATACATCTCATGTGATTTATTCATAACACAGGAGATTCCTTCAATTTGAAACTCATAATCATTTTCCTCTTTTTTATCAAAGCCCAGTACATAAGTCATACCGGAACAACCTCCACCCTTAACACCTACCCGTAATACCTGTGTAGTATCAAAATCATTTTTAGCCATCAGGTTCCTGATTTCAAGTATGGCACCTTCAGTTAAAGTAACCGGTATTGTAGTAATTGTTTCCATAAAGCAAAAATAGAAAATCATTTGCAAGGAGGCGAATAAGTGACTTTCGATAAAAGAAAATAAACAAATTTTACCATTTAATACAACTCACTTGCTGCTAAGCCATCCTTTCCTATTTTTGCTGCATTATAATAAATTAATATTCATGGATCTAACCATTGTAAGCCTCATTGTATCAGGAATTGCTATTATCTTTTCAATTTACTCCCTTGTACGTAAAAACGAACAAAAAGAGGAAATTCCCATTACTGACAAATTTAACAGCATGCCACTCCGGTTACAGGCCTATGAAAGACTGGTGCTGCTAACAGAAAGGATTGCCCTTCCCAATCTTATCAGCAGGTTACATCAACCTGGTATTTCTGCACACGGAATGAAAATTATTCTCACAGAAAATATCAAGCAGGAATTTGAACATAACAGCACCCAACAATTATATGTAAGCCAGGAAGGCTGGGATGCCGTCAGAAATCTGAAAGAACAAAATATAATGGTGGTAAACCAGGTTTCGAATGCTATGCCTGCGGATGCTTCCGGAGCCGATTTAAATAAAAAAATATTGGAAGTAACCATGTCACAATCCGGTTCCTTGCATGAAATGGTATTGCAGGTTTTAAACCATGAAGCAAAAAAGATGATGAAATAAATCAGTTGTTGAATAAATTGGAACTGTTCATTTTAAAAAATAACCATGCCGGATCATAAAAAAATTTATACAGATAGTGGCATAGAGATAAAAGAGGTTTATTCATCCACTTCCGGCGATGCACAACAAACTCCTGAACTACCGGGTATCTTTCCATTTACCCGTGGAGTACAGTCTGACATGTATCGTGGTAAATTATGGACTATGCGGCAATACGCCGGATTCTCAACGGCAGAAGAAAGTAATAAACGATATCATTATTTGTTAAGCCAGGGTGTTAGTGGATTAAGTGTGGCATTTGATCTTCCCACACAAATTGGCTACGACAGCGATCATGATCTGGCAGATGGTGAAGTGGGAAAAGCTGGTGTTTCGATTTACAGCATTGAAGACATGGAAAGATTATATAACGGCATAAAACTGGAAGATATTTCTACTTCCATGACGATAATCGCAACGGGTTTTATTCTTCTATCCCTCTATGT
>JBKJXQ010000139.1:0-4709 GCA_046716235.1 Chitinophagaceae bacterium | reverse complement strand
ACATTGCCCGGTCATTTTACTTCCCCGCCTTTATAAAAAAGAATTTGAATGGTCTGCCCATCGTTTCATTTTTAACTTTTTTCATTTTAACACTCTGCCTTCCAAATGTGTCCTGCGGCCAACTTACCTATCAAAAGAATAAATTCACAAACCAGGATACTTTGCGTGGCAGCATTACTCCAGAACGGGTTTGGTGGGATGTTGCTTCTTATAATATTTATATAAATCCGGATTATAAAACAAAAACCATCAGGGGATGGAACCAGATAGCATTTGATATTAACAGCGATGGTAAAAACAGGAAAATGCAGATAGATCTGCAACAGCCCATGGTAATAGACAGTATTACTTTTGAAAATAAAAAAATAAAAAATTACAAACGCAACGGGAATGTTTATGTAATTGATTTTGGTAAATACAATTTTATGGCGGCCCGTACACTGGTAAAAAAAGATAAGGCCATTCCATTACACAGTATTAAAATATATTTTCATGGCAAGCCACGGGAAGCAGTGAACCCACCGTGGGATGGGGGTTGGATATGGACAAAAGATGACAAAGGCAGACCCTGGATGACAGTTGCCTGCCAGGGATTAGGAGCCAGTGTATGGTATCCATGCAAAGATTACCAGGGCGATGAACCAGACCTCGGGGCTCTGCTGCAAATAAGAATACCCGATACATTAGTGGCCGTAGGAAATGGTAAATTATATTCTAAAGATGATCAGAAAGACGGCACTACCTTATATACCTGGCAGGTAAAAAATCCCATCAATAATTATAATATTGTTCCTTACATTGGTAAATATGTACATTGGACAGATACTCTAATTGGTGAGACAAAAAAAACGTTATCCCTTGATTACTGGGTGCTGGATTATAACCTTGGAAAAGCAAAACTGCAATTTGACAGGGATGTAAAACGAATGCTGAGGGCTTTTGAATATTGGTTTGGCCCCTACCCTTTTTATGAAGATGGATATAAATTTCTCGAATCGCCGCATCTTGGTATGGAACATCAGAGTGCAACTGCCTATGGTAATCATTTTAAAGATGGCTATCTCGGCACAGACCTTTCCGGCAGCGGATGGGGATTGAAATGGGATTATATCATCATTCATGAAAGCGGTCATGAATGGTTTGCTAATAATATAACTACCAATGATATTGCAGATATGTGGGTGCATGAAGGATTTACCATGTATTCAGAAGCATTGTTTGTAGAATACTATTATGGCAAGAAAGCCGCTGATGAATATGTACAAGGTGTCCGTAATAATATTGAGAATGATAAACCAATTATAGGTACCTATGGTGTAAACCAGGAAGGCAGTAGCGATATGTATAATAAAGGTGCCAATCTTTTACATACTATCCGCCAGGTAATAAATGATGATTCATTATTTAGAAAAATACTAAGAGGATTGAATAAAGACTTTTATCATAAAACGGTAGATTCAAAAGATGTTGAAGGCTATATTTCGCTGCAATCGGGTAAAGATTTTTCCGGCATATTTGACCAATACCTCAGAACAACTAAAATTCCGGTGCTGGAATATAAAGTAAAAGGTGATAACCTGTATTACCGGTGGACGAATTGTGTCAACGGTTTTCAAATGCCCGTTAGGCTTGACAATAGCGATATATGGCTGAAGCCGGCCATCGAATGGAAGAGTACTGCTATAACATCCGGCATGATGAAAAAAGAGATATTGGTTAATAAAAATTTTTATATTATCACTAAAAAAATCGAGTAAGAAGGATTAGTAAGAAAGCAATACACTCCACAATTCACTAATCACTTTCCTATCTTTACCACATGAGTAATATCCGGCGGCAAAGTATTATTTCTTCATTAGTTATATATATTGGCTTTGCTGTCGGGCTGTTGAATACCTACCTGTTTGCCAAAGAGGGAATATTTCTTGATTCACAATTTGGCCTGTACAATGCATTTATAGCTATTGCCACCATGATGATGGGATTTGCCAACCTGGCCATGCCATCTTATATCCATAAATTTTATCCTTATTATAAAGACCATGCTCCCGGGGTAAAAAATGATCAGCTCACTGTAGCAATACTAATAAGTGTTATTGGTTTTATATTGGTAATAATTGCCGGTATCGTATTTAAAGGACTTGTTGTAAAAAAATATGGAACCAATGCCCCGGAAGTAGTAACCTTTTACAACTGGATTTTTCCTTTAGGTTTTGGACTTACTATATACACCATACTGGAAGCTTATGCCTGGCAGCTTCATAAATCTGTTTTTACTAATTTTCTAAGGGAGGTTCAATGGAGATTGTTTACCACAATACTCATCGTTTTATTTGCAACAGGAGTTATTCAAAGCTTTGATTTATTTATTAAACTGTTCGCTTTTAGCTATCCATTTATTGCGGTTACTTTGTTAGCCTACCTTCTCATCGCCGGCAAAATCAGTTTTTCGCTTAAGAAAAGTAAGGTTACCCGGCGATTTTCAAAAAGTATATTACGCCTCTGTACGTTTGTTTATGCCGGCACTTTAATATTTACCATCTCCCAGGTCTTTGATTCGCTGGTTATCGGTTCTGTATTGGATGATGCATTGACTAAACTGGCTGTTTACTCAGTGGCACAAAGTATTGCGGCAATGATACAGGTTCCCCAGCGGGGAATTATTGCAGCGTCTATTGGTCATCTTTCACAGGCCTGGAAGGATAAAAACATGGCATTGATACAGCGGATATATCAACGGTCATCTATCAATCAATTAATTTTTGCCTGCTGTATGTTTTCCTTAATCATTCTCAGTTTTACTGATGCCGTATATACGTTTCAGTTAAAAGGAACTTACCTCAATGCATATTATGTAGTGATATTGCTTGGTCTCACAAAAATTGTAGACATGGGCACCGGTGTTAATGCACAAATAATTGCCACTTCTACTTACTGGCGTTTTGAAATGCTCAGCGGTGTCATTTTATTATTTACCATGTTACCGTTAAATTATTTTCTGACAAAAGAATTTGATATCACTGGTACCGGCTTTGCCAATCTTATTTCCATCATCATTTATAACAGCATCCGTATTATTTTTCTTTGGAGAAAATTTAAACTGTTTCCGCTTACTATTCAATCGCTGTACACGGTGCTGCTGGCAACGGCCTGCTATGGCATTTGTTATTTTGTATTTATAAATATACATGGGTTAGTGGGGATATTTCTTCGCTGCATTTCATTTATTTTATTATATGCCACCGGAACGGTGTATATGAAATTGACCCCTGATATAGAACCGGTAATAAATACTATTAAAAAGAGATTGGGGATGAAATAATTATTTTTTAATAAAATTACATTAACCTTAAATATCTTAACCTGCAATACTAAACCATGCATAGTATTTTTAAATTAACCCTAAAGCAACCAGATGAAAATAAAATTATTAATCTAATAATACAGGTATGCTGCAACTACCGCTTATATTTATCTGTAAAGCCTTTGTTCTTAACTTGTATTTTAATTTTGTAAAGTGTGCTTATTCAGGTGGTAATATTTTATTACATTCCTGCACCTGCCAACCTTAACCTAAAACATAACCTGTACAATGAATAATAAAATAAAAAATCTTACAACAGAAGTTCTATCCAATAGCTGGTACACTCTCAAAAAAGTTTCTTACGATTTTTTAAAAAATAATGGTAGCTGGCAAACGCAAACCCGGGAAGCTTATGACAGGGGAAATGGTGCGGCTATCCTGTTGTACAATAAAGTACAAAAAACAGTAATACTAACCCGGCAGTTCCGGTTACCAACATTTATTAACGGCAATGAAACAGGAATGCTGATTGAAGTATGTGCCGGTCTGCTCGACAAAGACAACCCGGAAGATTGTGTAAGAAGAGAGGCAGAAGAAGAAACCGGGTATAAAGTATCACATGTAAAAAAAGTATTTGAAACATATATGTCGCCGGGGTCAGTTACAGAAATTTTATACCTGTTTATTGCGGAGTACAATTCATCCATGAAGATAAACGATGGTGGCGGTATAGAACATGAACAGGAAGATATTGAAGTACTGGAGTTTCCCATTACCCAGGCAATTTCCATGATTGAAGCAGGAGAAATAAAAGATGCAAAAACAATCATGCTGCTGCAATATTTACAGCTACAAAAAATATTAGAATAACGGTTGATAAGACATTATGCTGTAATTTCAATTATCTCAAAACTGATTATATGCGACTACTATTCACCCTTGCTTTATCTGCTATTTTTTTTTCAACCGAAGCCCAAACAAAAACTGACTCCATTCAGCTTATTCGTAATACAGTAAAATTATATGACCTTGATTTTTCTGAAGCTGAAGCTGATTCAATGCTGGGTAGTATTAATAATAATCTTCAATTGTACAAAGGACTGCACCGCACTCTGCCGGCCAACGATATTCCCTACCCCTTCGCCTTTAATCCTGCTCCAATTGGAATGAGAATACCCATGAATAAAATCAGGATCAACTGGAATATTCCTTCCGATCTTGAATTACCTGCTAATAAAAACGATCTTTCTTTTTATTCTATCCCGCAACTGGCTTCTCTTCTTATTAATAGAAAAATAAGTTCTGTTGACCTCACAAAGTTTTTTATTGCCCGTTTAAATAAATGGGGCGACACTATGCAATGTGTTATTACGATGACTGAAGACCTTGCCCTGCAAGAAGCCAA
>JBKJXQ010000138.1:0-3267 GCA_046716235.1 Chitinophagaceae bacterium | reverse complement strand
TTACAATCGGATTGATGCAGGGAAAGGCCCAGGGCTATATATTACCCCCTTATCAAAAATTTAAATTACCCAACGGTCTCACTATTTATTTGCTGGAACAACATGAAGTACCGGTAATTAATGTTTCCGTTATTATACCAGCCGGGGCAATTTATGATGGAGAAAAAGCCGGACTTGCTTCCCTTACCGCTACTGCATTAAAACATGGAACAAAAAACTATACAAAAGAAAAATTAGATGAGGCATTAGATTTTACAGGTGCCACTATAAGTACTTATGCAACAAAAGAATCAGCGGGTCTTTCTGCAAAATTTGCTACCAAAGACAAAGTTAAAATTCTTTCAATTGTTAAAGAAGTGCTGCTTGACCCCACATTTGATAAGGAAGAATTTGCTAAAGAGAAAAAAAGGTTAATGGTTGGTCTGGAACAACAAAAGGAAAGCCCCCGATCTGTTATTGCATCTTACTTTGATAAATTTATATATGGTGATCATGTGTATGGAAATGTGATACAGGGAAAAATATCTACTGTTACTTCGCTTACGGCAGATGATGTTAGAAGTTTTTATAAAGAAAATTACAGGGCTGAGGGTTCTGCTATTGCTTTAGCCGTAGATTTTAATTCCAAAGTAATGAAAATAGCCCTCATCAATTTATTTTCAGGCTGGAAAAAAAAAATAAAACCACAGGTAAATCTTGCTTCAAAATCAATCATCTTACCAACAGAAAACCGGGTATTGCTTATTAATAAAGATGATGCTAAAGAAACCACTTTTTATATTGGCGCACCGGGTATTAGTAGAAACAATCCTGACTATATTTCTATTGAAGTAGTGAATACTTTATTTGGCGGACGTTTTACTTCAATGCTGAATGACGAATTGAGAGTAAATACAGGTCTTACTTATGGTGCCAACAGTCGTTTTTCCCCGCTTAAAAATGGTGGTTCTTTTGTCATCAGTACATTTACGGCCGGTAAAACAACGGAGCCTGCTATTGATAAAGCATTGGAAGTATTAAAAAAATTACATACCAATGGGATTGATGAAAAATCATTGGCATCGGCGAAAAATTATGTAAAAGGTCAATTCCCACCACGATATGAAACAGCTGGACAATTAGCTGGTTTATTGACACAGATGTTCTGGTACAATTTTGATGAATCATTCATTAATAATTTTGAAAAAAATGTAGACGGACTCAATCTTGAGAAAGCAAAACAAATAATTACTAAATATTTTCCCAAAGACAAATTGCAGTTTGTGCTGGTGGGCAAATCGGCAGATATAAAAAAGATTGCTGAAAAATATGGTAAAGTAACCGAGGTTCAGATTAAAGAAGATATAAAAAAAGGGTTTTAAGAATGAAAGGGAGAAATTTTTCTGTTTTTTATTTGCACTAACTTAAACTTGCAGGATGAAGATTTCTTTCTGGTCGGTAGGAAAAAATAATGAGTCGTACATAAAAGAAGGTGTGGAAGAATTCACCCGTCGTATTGCCCGGTATTATAAGGTGGAATGGAATATTATGCCCGTTCCAAAAAATGCCGGCCTGATGAGCGAAACGGATTTGAAAAGGAAAGAAGGAGAAATAATATTATCTGGCCTGAATAAAGACGATTACCTCGTGACATTGGACGAAAGAGGGAAACAACTAAGTTCCGAAGGGTTGGCTACTTTTATACAAACAAGGGCAAATGAAAGTACAAAGCAGTTGATATTTTTAATCGGCGGTGCTTTCGGAATAGATGAAGTAGTATTAAAGAGGGCGGATTATACATGGAGCCTCTCCCAGCTGGTCTTTCCTCACCAATTAGTACGCATCATCCTGGCAGAACAGATTTACCGGGCATGTACTATTAACAAAAATGAAAAGTATCATCACAAATAACTTTATTGCGGTATTAATAAATAACAATGGCACTATCCATCACTCTTATTTTAGTTATCATAACCAGTATTGTCTCCATTGGTGGATTCAATTCAGAGAAAATTAAAAATGATCTGATTTTTTATCCGCCTTCTATCAACCGGGGGCAACTATACCGGTTCATTACTCATGGGTTTATCCATGCAGACGCTATGCACCTTATTTTTAACATGCTTGCATTTTATTCATTCGGAGAAGTAGTGGAAACAATGTTTCAGTTTCCTGTAGTTTTTGGAACAAATGGAAAAATTATTTATTTAGTCCTTTATTTTTCTGCACTTATAGTTGCTTCCATCCCGGATTATATCAAGCATAGAAACAATGAATATTATCGTTCACTGGGAGCATCAGGAGCAGTTTCTGCAGTAATATTTTCCTCTATTTTATTTAATCCAACTGCGGGTATCGGATTTGCTTTAATTCCGGGCATCAGCATTCCCGGTTACATATTTGGAATTCTGTATCTCATTGTATCCAGTGTACTCGCCAAAAAGGCGCAAGACAATATTGGTCATAGTGCACACATTACCGGCGCTGTATATGGTCTCTTGTTTACGTATACAGCTACAAAACTTTTTACTGATATTGATATCCTTAAAATCTTTTGGACGCAGGTAACTGGCCGTTAATTATTTTTCTATAGTAATACGCAGCATGTTTTTAGTACTATCTGACACCTTAAATCTATCATCGATGCGATGACCTACAATCCAGATAATATGTTGTGTACTTTCTATTAGCCAGATATTCTCCTTTTCACTAAGCGATAATTTCTGATCGATTAAAAACCGGTTAATCTTTTTCTTCTTTTTCATTCCCAGGGGATAAAAATAATCCCCCGTCTTCCATTTTCGCAGCAATAAGGGGAATTGAATTTTTCCGGCATCAAGCAAAGCAATTGAATTGGTCGATTGTAAAGTACTACCTGAATTAACGGCAGATCTCTTCCCTGTTGAAATCATTTCAACACTTAATTTTCCTCCATCAAATAATACATGATTATCTTTTTCTTCTATAATAATATTAGCCACACCAGCAGCTTGAACCGGTGTAATAATAAACCAGTGCCGGTGTTTGATAATGCGAAAATTAAAATCCCGGGACTCGATATATTTACCTGAATTGCTGGCCGCCAGTTTTATTGTTTCATCCACCTGTTTTTCAGTAAACCCATATTCACTGATAATCTCATATATCAATGCCCGGTTATTGTATTGCAGCAATTGTTTTACAGGAATATGTATTTCACTACCCTTGTGTTTGCAAAGTTTTCGTTTTATCTCCCCTACAGAAAATTTATACAGCTTTTCAATTTCTTTAAAACGTTGAATATTATCC
>JBKJXQ010000137.1:0-3052 GCA_046716235.1 Chitinophagaceae bacterium | reverse complement strand
GAAATAAACAGAACGAAACCCTTCCGGCAAAAATACATACTACAAAATTAGAGTACCGAAAGTAAGCGATTCTCCAATTGCTATTATAGAAAATTTTGTTATTAAATTTTTATATTTTAGATTTGTCTAAAAATATTTTTAGCCATGTTGAATTATTCAACCAGCGAAGAAAATTATATCAAGGCCATTTTTCACCTGCAGCATTCGGATGATACGGTAACTACGAACGAGCTGGCCAATGAACTGAAGACCAAACCGGCTTCCGTAACTGACATGATGAAGAAACTGAAAACCAAAAAATTGCTTCATTACCAGCCTTACCGGGGATTCCGGTTAAGTACTGAAGGCAATAAAGTGGCGCTGGGTATCATTCGCCGCCACAGGCTTTGGGAATATTTTTTAGCGGAGAAACTAAAATTTACCTGGGATGAAGTGCATGAAGTGGCGGAAGACCTGGAACATGTAACTAATAAAAAATTAATTGACAAACTGGATGAATACCTGGGGTTTCCCCGGGTAGATCCGCATGGTGACCCTATTCCTGATGCCAATGGAAAAATTGAAACGATCAGGAAAATCTGCCTGACGGAATTGCCGTTAAATATTATTGCATCTGTCTGTAGCGTAAGCGATCAATCAGGTGAAATTCTTGAACTACTCGAACATAAAAAGATTGCACTTGGCACCAAACTGGAAATAAAGAAAAAATTTGACTTTGATAATTCTATGGAAATTAAAATCCGTCAGCAACCACCCATTACCATCAGTGATCAATTAGCTAAAAATATTTTTGTGACTTCCTTATTAAATTCTCTGTAATTCTTCTGGTTCTATGCCTGCCGGAATATCAGTGGTAAAGTGAAAAAATATTAAACTATCAACTAATGACCATTAAAAAATATGACGACTCTTCTTTAAGTGAAGTACATCAAAGTGTAGATACTACCAGTTTAAAAAAATCCGGATGGAGAAGAATATTATCTTTTTTTGGTCCGGCTTATCTCGTAAGTGTAGGTTATATGGACCCGGGCAACTGGGCAACAGATCTTGCAGGTGGCAGCCAGTTTGGTTATAAACTTATATGGGTGCTGTTAATGAGCAACCTGATGGCGTTACTGTTACAAAGTTTATCGGCAAGATTAGGTATTGTAAGGGGAAGAGATCTGGCACAGGCCAACAGGGAAACCTATCCAAAATATATTAATTATGCGTTGTATGGCTTAGCCGAGATTGCTATCGCCGCTACTGACCTGGCCGAAATTCTTGGTATGGCCATCGGCATACAATTACTCACTGGTCTTCCACTTGTATGGGGAGTATTGATCACTGTGCTGGATACTTTCCTTTTCTTATTACTTCAGCGGTTGGGCATGCGTAAAATGGAAGCATTTATTATTGCCATGGTTGCCATTATCGGTTTATCATTTTTAATAGAAATCATTTTAGCAAAACCAGATCTTGGTGAAGTAGTAAAAGGTTTTGTACCTCATATACCTAACAACACTGCATTATATATTGCCATTGGTATTATTGGCGCCACCGTAATGCCACATAACCTTTATTTGCATTCAGCATTAGTACAAACAAGAAAAATAAAAAGAGACGATAAAGGAATAAAAAGAGCTTTGAAGCTCAATTTTATTGACAGTGCTATTGCACTCAATCTTGCTTTCTTTGTAAATGCAGCTATTCTGGTGTTAGCCGCCACTGTTTTTTTTAATACAGGAAGAACGGATGTGGCAGAAATAAAACAAGCACATGAACTACTTGCGCCAATGCTTGGAACAAACCTTGCTCCTATCCTATTTGCAGTTGCACTCATCGCATCCGGGCAAAGTTCTACTATTACCGGTACGCTGGCGGGTCAGATAGTAATGGAAGGATATTTAAAACTCCGCATTAATCCCTGGGTAAGGCGATTAATGACAAGGTTGATTGCTATTATACCTGCGGTAATAGTTATTCTTATCAATGGTGAAGAGAATATTGACAGCCTTTTAATATTCAGCCAGGTAATTTTAAGTCTGCAGCTTGGCTTTGCCATCATCCCGTTAATACATTTTACCAGCGACAAAAAAAAGATGGGAAAATTTGTAATCAAACCGCTTACCATTATACTTGCATCTCTTATAACTGTTATACTGGTTTCTCTCAATATAAAAATGGTAATAGAGCAGGCCAAATCAGTTTTTGCACCGGGAGGAAGTATGGTATGGCAAATAGTAATAATAATATCCTCCTTATTTTTTATTTCATTATTATTAATGACATTCTTGTATCCTTTGCTACGAAAAAAGAAAGAAACAGCTTCCGTACAACTGCATCCCGATGCTGCCGTATTAAACCAACTTGCAGTACCCGTCTATGAAAAAATTGCGGTAGCACTTGACTTTAGTAAAAATGACCTCAAACTTATAACACATGCTATTGGGCAGGGTACTACTCAAACATCATTTGTACTTATTCATATTGTTGAAAGTGCGGCCACCAGATTAATGGAAAAAGATACAGATGATATGGAAACCCGGAAGGACCAGGAACAATTGGATGCCTATGTTCAGCAATTAAAAGAAAAGGATATCCAATCAATAGGTCTGCTGGGCTTTAATGACAGGGCAAAAGAAATTGTAAGGATTGTAAAAGAAAACAAGGCCGACATGCTGGTGATTGGTGCACATGGACACAGTGGAATAAAAGATTTATTATACGGACAAACTATTGACGCCGTAAGACATGATTTAAAAATACCTGTACTGGTGGTTAATGTGTAGAAGCACTTTTAGTGTGTGGACGCAGTAGATGTTTAAACCGGCTAAAAGTTTCCGGCTTGATATTGAGATAGCTTGCCAGGTATTTTTGTGGAACCCGCTGCATCAATTCAGGATTTTTTGTAACAAAATTCAGGAAGCGTTCCCGTGGGGTCATTTTAACCAGCTGCATTTGCCAGTTGTCTTTAATTACCATAGCGAATGTAATTAACAACCGGGCCAGGTGTTCCATCCGGTGTGATGAGGCATAAACTTTTTCCAGGTCATCATACGTTATACTAACC
>JBKJXQ010000136.1:0-4759 GCA_046716235.1 Chitinophagaceae bacterium | reverse complement strand
CATTGGTGCTGGTTATAATAAGGTGAAAGATATTTTCAGCCAGGTAAGAACCTTATTGCCGGAAGGTAAAACACAGGTAACATGGGAAAACATCAGCGGACGAAAAGAATATGAGGTAAGCACCTGGAGCGGTATGACGATTACTAAAAAATTAAAATTAAACGGCAGTGCCAGTTACACCTATAATAAGTACAGTGCTTTTGATATTATGGTCCGAAAGTTCCGTAATGGTGGTTCTGTAACTTCAAATATCAATTCAGTATTTATGCCATCGGATTTATGGAATATTACCGGCGGATTTAATATAAACCGGTTTGGCAATCCACAGGGATTTGCCCGCTGGAATACCAGTATGAATATGGGGGTGCAACGAAAATTTTTAAAAAAGAAATTAACTGCAACGGTTAATGTGATTGACCCATTTGTAAACCAGCAGCGCAGAATATTTACTTACGGAACTAATTTTAATCTCGAAAGCTACAGTGTTACTAATACCCGCAACTTAAGATTGAGTGTGGCGTATAATTTTACAAAAACACCGAAGGAGAAACCTGTACCGAAGCTCAGCAAGTAATCTCCGATTATTAATTTTAGAATATTAGAACTATATTTCTTATCCCGTAGAGATTTAATGTCTGTAGAAATTTAAATGTAATGTTTCTATTTGCCCCAGGGGGCAAAACAAAGAATTATTCGGGATCTTTAAATAAATATTTTTCATCGTAGTCCATCCAAAATTGTCCAGAAATACCCTGTATTCTTCCAGGAATGTTTTCTTCTCATCATGTAATTCCTGATTTTCAATATACGCTGCCACCACACTAATTTTTTCTTTTCATTGCTAAAAGCCCCATATCCTTCTTGCCAGCGAAATGGTTTAAGAGTGAGTTGTTGCTTATTAATTCATTCTGAAGAGTCTCCTTTTACTATTCTCATCAAATCGGAAAGAAATTGGTTAGGCCGCATTCCAAAAAATATATGCAAATGGTCAGGCATTGTATTAATCGCAATCATCTTATGACTATGATTTTGAACGATCCCGGTTATGTATTGATGCAAGCGTTTTTTCCAGTCTTTTGTTATCAAAGCTTCTCTGTATTTTACAGCAAAAATGTAATGGATATGTATTTGTGAATAGGTGTTTGACATTGTATCCTCAATTTGTTTTACCCCGCTGGGGCAAAGAATCATCATTGTTATTTTGTTGCTACCGACCGGATGTCCCTACGGGACTGGGGCTCATCAATATTCAGAATATTCTTACCCGATATTCAAATGTAGGATGAATAAAAGTTTATTATACCTTACTTAATAAGTTTCAGTATATAAAAAGTTGCCTACGCTTTGCCCTTTAGAAGCATAATGTCGGTAATAGGAAAGATTAAATAGTTTAATTTGCCCTGTAAGGGCAAAACTAAACTATGGAAATAATTGGGAAATTTGAAATAGTAGATTCCTTTAAAATTTCAGGAAGAGGCTTGGTCGCAAGAGGCAATATCATTGATAGTAAAGTAAAAATTGGTGCATATGTCACAATTAATACTGGTACGACCAATGTTCTTCTTAGGATAAGTGCTGTTGAAATGATTGATAAAATTTTGACCAGAGAATCCTGGGCGGGTCTTATGTTTGTTTATAATAGTAAAAAGGAACAAAATGAATTTGAAAATAGTAAACTTCCAGTTCAAACCGTCGGGATACTTGATAGTGATTAAATCTTATTAACTTCCTTTACATCTTTTATCCTTTTCGCCAACCAACTATCCTTTACTGCTACTATCCATTTATTTTCCAACTCTTCCTTAGTTTGTATCAGGTTATTAAAATATAAAGTATCAGGAGTAATAAATTCATTATCAAGAGCATATTGTAATTGTGAGAGGGGAAGTAATTCAATTTTATCTTTCACAATAAAAGTCAGTGTTGTTCTGTCAAACATATTTACTGAAAATTGCTGCTCAATATCTTTTATCAATCGTACAGAGCTGTCTGTACTGCAACCGCTGACGCCGGTGGCTCTTTCATCAGCCATTAAAATAATGAACTGGCCAAAGAATAAATAACCGGCTCCTTTTACGGGAGTACCGTGGCTTTTCCATTGGGCTGTAAAATTTTTCAACAAGTCTTCAATTTCAAGAGCTTCACTAATACTGAAAAGTCGATTGGACTGATACACCCAAACCCGTGACTCCGGGTGAAAAGTACCGTCAAGAAGGTATTGATATGCTGTGTTCATGCTGCTAAATTACAACCAAATTATTTCCTGTTGGAATACTCACCTAAATATGAAAAAATGATATTGGCCCACTGGACGTACACAAAAAATGAATGGAGAGCTTTTATAAGCCGGACTAAAAAGCAAAAAGGTTTTTTTAATTATATAATACACCTTAGTTCAGCAATAATTAATCAAAAGGTCCCTGAAATAAAAATAACTTCGGAGAGGGTTTATATAGGAGATGACCATCAGCATTTCAGCGGCCAACGGCATCGGTTAATGCAAATCAATATAAGGGAAGAAGGGATAGTTAACATTCTTGAGATTATGTATGAAAATATATGCGTCAATGAAAAAATTATGGGTGAAATAACTATTCCTGTTCCAAAAGGAAAACTAAGAGAAGCTTTCGAAGTTGAAGAAAAGTTAATGTCAAAAAGAAGGTGATTGTTTTTTTATTCCATTGATTGAGCAATCAATTCTGCCACATCCATCACTTTTACACTATCTTCTTTCTCCGCCAGTTTTACTCCATCTGTCATCATCGTATTGCAAAAGGGGCAGGCTGCTGCAATTATAGTAGCACCGGTACCAATAGCTTCGTGACTACGTTCAATATTTACTCTGGTTATTCCTTTTTCTTCCTCCTTAAACATTTGTGCACCTCCGGCGCCGCAGCAGAGGCCGTTGCTTTTACATCGTTTCATTTCCACCAGTTCGGCATCCAATGCTTCCAATACTTTACGGGGAGCTTCATAAATATCATTGGCACGGCCGAGGTAGCAACTGTCGTGGTAGGTTATTTTCTTTCCTTTAAAAGTGCCGCCTTCTTTTAGCTTTATTTTTCCTTCATCAATCAATCCTTGTAAAAAAGTAGTGTGATGAATTACTTCATAGTTGCCACCCAGTTCAGGATATTCGTTTTTCAATGTATTAAAACAATGCGGGCAGGCGGTTACAATTTTTTTAATACCATAATTATTCAGTATTTGAATATTCTGGTAGGCCATCATCTGAAACATAAACTCATTACCAGCCCTGCGCACCGGATCGCCTGTACACATCTCTTCTTTGCCCAATATGGCATAGTCTATTTTTACTTTTTCAAGGATAGTGACAAATGCCTTTGTTATTTTTTGAGCCCGTTGATCAAAGCTTCCGGCACAGCCCACCCAGAATAATACTTCAGGACTTTTGCCGGCAGCAAATAATTCAGCTACGATTGGAATCTGCATATAAATTATATCAATTGTTTCGAAAACAATATTACTACAAACACATCATTAATCTCGTTTAGGTTTACCGACCCCAGGTACTTAAAATAGCAATGACTATTCCCGCAGCCAACAGATAAAGTCCAACAGCTATCCATCCCAGTATGATCGCAGTTTTTGCTTTTTTATCATTTGGGTTTAACTTTTTGGCATGGTATCCAAACACTAAAGCCAAAATAGTAAAAACCAGGGAGATTAATATACCAATATATGGAATCAGCAGACTTCCAATAGCTATGATGCCAAAAAGCATAGCTGTTTTCCCTTTATCTTTAGCATCATCCTGTTTATCAATTTTTAATTCATTTTTAATTTTCCATTTTACAATTTTGAAGGCAATTTTTTCTTTCAGTTTCAACTTTCTACCGATTGTTTTTTCAATCTCTTTTGTTTTCATTTCAGCAATAACGGAAAGATTGAATGCGGGAATGATACTTGCTTTTGTAAAATCATTATTAGTTTGTAATGAAGGTATATTAACCGGAAATGCTTTTATGGAACAAAACAACAGAACAAAAATGGTAAGACGTATTTTCATGAGGTTAGTTTTGTGTAAAATAAGACAATAAAAAATACGTCTATGTTGCAGGGAGACTTATTTTTGTTTACCTGATAAAAGCATGAAGAAATTTTTTCAAAAACTGACAAATTGGGAACGTTGGAATTTTTATGTTCTTTACCTTCCTGTAAGCCCGGTTTGGTTGTGGTATTGCCTGCGTAGCGGATCATGCTGGTTTTTCAGCTCTTCTAATCCTACTATTACTTTTGGTGGTTTTGAAGGCGAAGGAAAAAAAGAAATGTACGACCAGCTGCCACCGCATCTTATTCCCCGTACTATTTATATCATGCACGACTGGCCGTTTGATGAAGTAAAAAAGAAAGTTACTGAAGCCGGTTTCACTTTTCCTTTTATTGTAAAGCCTGATGTAGGAATGAAAGGTATTCTATTCCGCAAGATTGAAAATGAAGAACAACTGGTAAAATACCATGAACGGATTCCGGTTGAATACATTGTTCAGGATTTAGTAGAGTTGCCCATTGAAGTAAGTGTATTTTACTATCGCCACCCAACACAAAAAAAGGGGATTGTAAGTGGATTTATTGATAAAGAATTATTGCATGTAAAAGGTGATGGCCAATCTACTTTAAAGGAACTGGTAGAAAATCATCCCGGGGCAAAACACCGGATGGAAGAAATGAAACATCGTCATGGCCATCGGTTTGACAGGATAATACCAACAGGCGAAATATTTTACCTCTCGTATGC
>JBKJXQ010000135.1:0-4845 GCA_046716235.1 Chitinophagaceae bacterium | reverse complement strand
CAGTATAGCACCGGCATATTTATTAGTATCATTAAGTAAAAAACCGGCAACGCTTTCTTCCTGCGGATATACTATCCAGTACTCTTTTACTCCGGCTTCTTCATACAATTCATGCTTCAATCGTATTTCTTTTTTTGCATTGCCGGGTGAAAGTATTTCTATAACAAGGTCTGGTGCGCCACAGCATCCCCGGCTATCCAGCTTTGTTTCATCACAGATAACACATATATCGGGCTGTACTACTGTTGTTATTTCATTATCTTTTTTTCTATTCTTTACCGGAAGCCTGACATCAAATGGCGCAGCAAAAACCTTACAGGATTTTTGTTTAAGAAATACCCCAAGTAATACAAGAATATTTCTTGAGATAGTCTGGTGAATTGTATTGGGAGCAGATAGTTTAAATATCTTACCCCGAAACAACTCCAGCCTTTCCTCAAACTGCCATTTCAGGTAATCCGCATAGGTATAAATGATGGTGGAATCTGGTTCCTCCACTTTAGAGTAGCTATCATCATCAATATTGTAAATCGTCATTCTGCTCATTTTATATCAGCGGACGTTTATTAGCTCCTCTTCTTACATATTCACCCCAGGTAAGGTGGTCTTCGCCTTCTTTATTTTCCAATGCTTTTTCAATCGCATAATTAGCGGATGTTTCTACTACACATTCAAAATTTTCTTCGCCTACACTGGTAAGTTCAGCATCGGGAGCAGGGTTACAGAAATCAATAGCATAAGGTACACCATCTCTTACGGCTAATTCAACCGTGTTGAAATCATACCCCAGATAAGCATTTATTTTAAGTACAATGTCAGTCATTTGCTTTAAACGTTCGGGTGATGGCTGAAAATCTGCTACATAACGAAGATGATGCGGATTGCGGGGTTCGTAAGACATAATGCGTACATACTTTCCACCAATGCAATAGCACCGGTAATATTCTGTAAATACAATTTCTTCCTGTAACAGCATTACCAGCTGATTGGTTTCGCTGTGCTTATTAAAAAAATCTTCTGCACTATCTAACCTGTAAACATGTTTCCACCCGCCACCGGCAAATGGTTTCATGTAGGCAGGGAAGCCTACGTATTCAAATATGCTATTCCAATCAAGTGGAAAGGCCAGGTTGCTGAAGGATTCATCCGTTGTATCATCGGGTAAATCTCTTGATGGAATGATGGCGGTTTTGGGAACCGGCACATCTACTTTTGTCATCAGGCAGTTATTAAAATATTTATCATCCGCACTCCACCAAAAAGGATTGTTGATAACAGCCGTCCCGGTAACGGCAGCATTCTTCAGCCAGGTACGATAAAAAGGTACGTCCTGTGAAATGCGGTCGATAATTACTGTGTAACCGCTATGAACACCCTGCATTGCTTTGTCAATCTTTACGGGCTCGGCTATGATGCCGGGAATGTTTTTACTGTTTACCCTTGCAACAAACGCATCAGGAAATGAACGTTCCTTACCGTGGAGAATTCCGATTTTCTTCATACACAATTTTTATTGATTAATAAAAGGAGCAGCCAATACAATAACTGAATTTACCTGACCGGGGCGGCTTTCTCAAATTTATTTTTTCATTTCCAGATAAAAAAATTATTAAAGGAGATTTGAAGGTTTTGATATGCGAAAGATAAATTTTCAGGTAACACTCTCTTTTTTCTTGTATGACAAAACCGGTGAAGCACTGCCTTTTTCATAAACCTCCGGCATATCCATTAAGAGCATCTTTAATAAATCCTTAATTTTGAAGCCATGGATTTAGCAAATGTATCCGGCCTGCAGGTTGAATCTGAAAGCATCAATTCAGCATTTCTTAAAAGGGAAGTAAAAGTTGATTTTTACCTGCCACAAAATATTACCGACCCATCCCAAATGAGCCTGCTACTTATTAATGACGGGCAGGATATGGCAAAAATGGGTTTTGAATCTATTCTCGAAAAATTATATGCTGAACAGTTAATTACCCCATTGCTTTGTGTAGGTATTCATTGCGGAGCGGAACGTAGAATGGAATATGGCGTTGCAGGTATTCCGGATTATAATGGTCGTGGCACACAGGCCGGTTTTTATACTTCTTTTATTTTTGATGAGCTGCTTCCTTTTATCAGAAAGAAGTATTTAGTTTCTTCCTTTAAAGAAAAAGCATTTGCAGGATTTTCATTGGGCGGCTTAAGTGCCCTGGATATTGTGTGGAGTCAGCCGGGGGAATTTAGCAGGGTAGGGGTTTTCTCAGGTTCGTTTTGGTGGCGCAGTGTTGACCAGATTGATAAGGAATATGATGATGATAAACACCGGATCATTCATCAACAGATAAGAAAAGGTGATCATTACCCATGGTTAAAATTCTTTTTTCAGTGTGGTAATATGGATGAAACTAAAGACCGTAATAACAATGGCATTATAGATTCAATTGATGATACGATGGATGTAATTAAAGAACTGGAGTTAAAAGGATATAATCAACCAACAGATATTGAGTACCTGGAATTAAAAGACGGCCACCATGATGTATTTACATGGGGCAGGGCCATGCCTGATTTTTTGAAATGGGGCTGGGGGAGGTAAGGACATTTCAAATTTTCACAACATTATTTTATTGAGTATTTCAAAGTTTTGTAGCAACAAAAAATCCCCGATCGTTAAGTAACGATCGGGGATTTTTTAAATGAATATTTGTTAGTTAAACAAGTATCTTAAACCTAATTGCATATAGTAGGTAGATGCAACACTTAAGTTATCTCTGAATGTTCTGGTTACTATCTGCCCCTGTGAAGTGGCTAATCGGAATGTAGGAACTACTGCTCCACCAGGTACAAGTGATGCTTGATTTTGAGGCACAAGTATAGAATTTGCATTGATGGTTTTTACTTTACCCCAATCTGGATTTATTAAATTACCAACATTAAAAATATCAAAGCTCACCTGAAAAGTATTTCTATTCTTTCCAATATTTGTAAAGACGTCTTGCAGCACTTTTATATCAACTTGATTTCTCCATGGAAGCTGGGCTCCGTTTCTTTCTGCATACTGACCTCTATGAGCTTTCAAATATTTATCCTGGTTGATATAATCTTCAAATAATTGAGCCTGCTGTGCAGCTGAGTAAACTACCCCGTTAATTGCAGCACTTGGTACAAATGTAATTTCTGCAGTATTCCTTGCATCCTTCGGTATATAAATAAGGTCATTACCAGTTACACCGTCACGGTTGAAGTCGGCTCCATATACATAAGAGAATCTTCCATCAATAGCACCCTGGTAAAACATAGAGAAAGTAGTAGCAAAATGTTTGAAGTATTCTTTACGGTAAGAGAGGGTGGCAACCAATCTGTCAGGAACTCCAAACCCGGAATATGACAAACTTGGATTATTTGCTCCATTAACATTTTGAATTAAACTCCAGGTATTAAATGGCTGATCTCCATTACCATCAAATAAACTGTTAGAAATAAATTTAGTATAAGCTACTGTTGCAGCGAAACCTTTCTTAAATAATTTTTCAAACTTAGTTGTAAAAGATCCATAATGGCCTCTTTTTTCATTGCCGGTTACAATTACATTTAAAGCAGTTGTACCAGCTGCGCTTGGAACCAGTATGCCAGGTCCTGTGTTATTTAGCTTATTGATGTATTTAGCATTATTTGCGGCAGGGTATATTAGCCTGTTATCAGGATAGCCTGCAACATTGAGCGCAGAGGGAGCAACTAAGTTTACATTTTTAGAATAAATGTTATTGTAATCTCTATTGTAAATAGCTTCCAGAGTAGCTATAATGCCACCGGGTAATTTTACATCAATTGCCAGACTTGTCTTCCATGTTTGAGGCATTTTGAAGTTTTTATCAAAAACAGTAACAGTAGTAGGAGATGTAGAACCTGGTGCAGGTGGAGTTGCAGGTCTGTAGAAACCAACATTTGGATTAAATGGTCCAAATGTATTAGCTGTTCCATTATAAGATTGAGAGATTTGCAACATTCCGGAATTACCAGATTGTCCAACTATCCATACAAAAGGTACTCTTCCGGTAAACACACCTGTCCCCCCCCGAACTTGTAAAGAACGGTCACCATATAAATCCCAATTAAATCCAATACGTGGAGAAATTAAAATTTTTGATTTTGGAAGCGTAGCCGTATTTACTTTAATGCCTTCAACAAAAGTTAATGCTGAAATTAATGGGTTTTCCTTTACTTCTGCTACACCGGGATAAGAAGACCTGTCTGCTCTTAATCCAAGTGTAAGTTTAAAGTTTTTTGACATTGTTATGTCATCCTGAATAAAAGCGGAGTATTGAGCAAACTTAAATGTTGGAAAAGCCTGGGAATAATCTTTATTTAATGAATAAGTGTAAGAGAAGTCATTTGGTTTAACTCCATTCTTAAAGTCATCAAAGGAATTAAATCTGTAATAACTGGCACCAAAGGGTTGAAATCCATTTAATGTTTTAGTAAAGTCTGTCTGTACACCGATAAGAATATTATTTTTACCAGCGGCGATAGTTAAATTGTCAACAAACGAATAAATTTTTACATCACGCAGATTACCATAAGTAAATGGCTCATATCCAAAAGTGGTAAATGGTTCTCCATCTTTCATAATGTCAACTAATGGAAAATCCTTGCTGTCAGAACTACGGGGTTCATTTTGATTATTGTAAGAGCCTCTGAAAGTATTAGACACTCTTGAACTTATAGTAGAGTTAAGTTCGGCTGCTAATGAATAAAAATTGTAATCCTGGTAGTAATTAGAATTTTTGAAGTGAAGGGCATTAATATCATTTCTTCCTTTACTAGGTTGAAAATTGAAATTAAGACCACCTGTAGAACCGCTTA
>JBKJXQ010000134.1:0-3398 GCA_046716235.1 Chitinophagaceae bacterium | reverse complement strand
CAGTGGTACTGCTGCGTTGATTGAACTGGCAAGGAAATTAAAAGCATCTAAAGCCACTAATAATAATTATCTCTTTATTGCTTTTTCTGGAGAAGAATTAGGATTGTTTGGTTCAAAATATTTTACTGAAAACCCAACTATTGATTTGAAGACAATCAATTATATGATTAATATGGATATGGTGGGAAGGTTGAATGACAGTACAAAAGGGGTAACAATTAGTGGTATCGGAACATCACCTTCATGGGGAATGTATTATTTCCCAAAACACTCACCACTAATCAACCCTAACCTGACTTTTAAATACGACAGCAGCGGCACCGGCCCAAGCGACCACACTTCTTTTTATAGAAAAGACATTCCCGTTCTGTTTTTTTTTACTGGTCTTCACACAGACTATCACAAACCCACGGACGATGCTGATAAAATAAATTACAGGGGGGAAAAATTTATCATTGATCATATTTTTAAATTAATTGAGTGGTTTGATAAGGAGCTTAAGATGACATTTACCAAAACAAGGGAAACGCAAACTACTACCTCTGCAAGATTTGCCGTTACTATGGGTATTATGCCCGACTATACTTATGCAGGAACAGGCGTAAGAGCCGATGGCGTTAGCGAAGGCAAGCCGGCACAGAAAGCAGGATTGAAAGCCGGTGATATTATTATTGAAGTAGGCGATTACAAAATATCATCAATGGAAAGCTATATGCAAACCCTTGGCAAATTTAAAAAAGGCGATAAGGCAAAAGTGAAATATAAAAGAGGAAATGAAACAAGGGAAACAACAGTTGAATTTTAAAAATGTAACCATGAATAACGCTAAATGCAATAGCAGCAAAGCTTTTATTTAGTAATATTCATCGCTTAACAAAAACAAGTAAATTGTAGTTGAATTTATTTTTATGGCAGACCGCAGTACTAAATTATTGTTAGATAACAGGGAGCTAACCAACGATTTCTTTGAAGATACAAGGCTGCTGGGAATTATGTCACCGGTTAAAGACTACCAGTTTTGCTGGTACCTTAACAGCAGTATGGGTCTTGATTTTAGAATTAATAATGATATAGAAATACAGCTTACCAAAAAGAATCGAAACTATTTTTTCTCTGTATATGAATTTTGTGAACCGACTGGTTCACTTGAACACTATGTGTATAATAATCAGTTTGACGGAGAGTATTTGTTGCCTGAATTTAAGCATCTCGATTTTTTGTGGCTGATGAAAGGAGATGAAGTAACAGACGAATCATTACAGCAAATGATTTTATCCATTCGTACTCTCAGCAATGTACAGTTAGTAGTAGAGTTAACGAACGAGAAAATAAAAAATAAAGAACATTTAGTGTTTTAAAGCCGCCGTTTAATAACGGGTGAAATAGTAATCTTTAAATGTATTTTCCTTCACAAAATTAAAATCAAAATAATGAGTACTACTGATAAGACTACTTCAAAGGCTAAGGGCTGGAAAGAAAAAGAAAATAAGCTATATAAAAAATTCCAGTTTAAAGACTTCAGCGAAGCTTTTGCCTTTATGACAAGAGTGGCGATGGAAGCAGAAAAAATGGATCACCATCCATTATGGACGAATGTTTATAATACAGTGGAAATATGGCTAAATACTCATGATGCGGGAGATGTCGTAACAGACAAAGACAGAAAATTAGCCCACAAAATTGATTCCTTAATTACTCACCTTTAAAGGTGGTGTCAATGACAATATGCTTTTAGCTTCTACCATATTAATGGTTCGCCCTGCTGCCTTTGGCTTCAATGCAGAAACAGCCGCCAATAATTATTTTCAGTCCAATCCTGATATCAGTAAAAAACAATTGCAGCAAACAGCATTGACAGAGTTTGATAAGATGATACAAATATTGCGCAGCCATGATATTAATGTAGTGGTGATTGAAGACACGAAAGAACCCGTAAAACCGGATGCTATTTTTCCTAACAACTGGCTTAGCACATCGCCTGACGGAACGGTTGCGGTATTTCCCATGTATGCAGCTAACCGGCGAACAGAAAAAAGAGATGATATCCTGCAACAGATTGCAAAAGATTTTGTGGTGAAGGATGTGCAGGACTGGAGTGAGTACGAAGTGGAAGGACGTTTCCTGGAAGGCACAGGCAGTATGGTAATGGATTATGAAAACAAAATGATTTATGCCTGTGTATCGGAAAGAACCAGCTTGTCAGTATTAGAAAAATATGCTGCCACCAATAACTACCAGGCTATTGTGTTTTTGGCCACCGATAAAAATGGTATGCCGGTTTATCATACTAATGTAGTGATGGCCCTGGGTGAAGGCTTTTGTGTGCTTTGCGAAGAAGCAATTGAGGAAGAATGGGAATTGATAGCAGTGAGGCAGTTGCTGGAATCAACTAATCATACCATCATCGCTATTAACCGTGAGCAAATGCACCAGTTTGCCGGAAATATGTTGCAGGTAAAAAATAATAAAGACGAAAAATTTTTAATAATCAGTCAAACTGCTTTTGATTCATTGCGAATGGAACAACGGCAAATGCTGGAAGCCTATTCAACCTTACTTCCTGTTGCTGTGCCAACAATTGAGCAAGTGGAAGGAGGTAGTGTAAGATGTATGATGGCGGAAGTTTTTTTGGAGATAAGAAATTAAGAAAAAAAATATAAATCAGGATAGCAATTATAATCCCATAATGTTTGGACTCATATCTATTTAAATAATAAAGAATGAAGTTTTTTTTCCTCCTGGCTTTAATCTACCTGCTTATGCCTGCTTGTGGTAATAATAAAGGCGATGAACCTTTAAGTGAAGATGACAGCACTACAACTATTAATTATGCCTGGCAGGCATCAATTAATGATTCCACCGGGAACCTGGAAATGAAAAAGACAGAAGCCATAGGGTTAGATTCATTAAGCACTATGTCCATTATTGATTATATTAATGCAAGTGACAGCAGCGTTCAGCTTGCTATTTTAAAAACATCAAATGATACGGTGTATCTAAAAATTGCAGACGCCACTTATCTTACCCAGCGGATGGGGTCTACCGGGTCTTCTCTATATCTTGCAGCTGTCGTATATAACCTGACAGAACTTCCCGGCATCCACTTTATTAATTTTGATTTTAAAGAAGGTGACCATGCACAACCGGGAACTTTCAACCGGGATAGTTTTAAAAACGAATAAAAAAATATGCTGGCCTTTTTTACAAAGCCAGCATATTTTAATTTAAGATAATAAGTTTTATTTCGGATATTTTTCTACTTTATTAGTAATGGGCTTTACCGTTTTCAGGTAAGCATATATAGCTTTTAAGTCATCATCTTTCATCCCTGCATACATATTCAGCGGCATTATGGTATTTTGTTTTCCTGCTACAAAATTGTAATTCTTTTCCTCACG
>JBKJXQ010000133.1:0-2629 GCA_046716235.1 Chitinophagaceae bacterium | reverse complement strand
TGGAACTGGCATACAGAAATTTATTTTCAACAGACAATAGGAAGTGCCCCTGTAAATGTGCCCACTATTTATACCCGTAACAGAATTGCGTATGAAGGCAATCTCGGATTTAAGAACCTGGATATTGCAATTGGGGCCGAGGTTCGATACAGGTCGCCGTACAAAGCCGATGGCTATTCACCATTGTTAGGACAATTCTATTACCAGAATAGTATTAAAATAACTAATCCTTTGCCCGATATTGCTGCTTATCTCCATTTCCGCATCCGCCCATTCAATGCTTTTGTAATAGTTGAAAACTTAAATACGGCAAGAAGCCTGGGGTGATTTGGGTTTACCAACAATAACCTGGTGGCACCTGACTATGCATTACCCGGCATGCAAATCAGGCTGGGGGTATATTGGGGTTTTGTTAATTGATTCCAAAATAATAAGTCCGGGTACTATTACGTTTTGGTTATACGGTAATGTTATTACCTTTATGCCCTGTTCATGAAAAAGTTAATCGCTTCTATATCATTGCTCTGCTATTTTGCTGCTACCTGCGGAGTAATTATTAATTCTCATTACTGCATGAACAAGCTGGCATCCGTTCATCTGTTTGAAAAATCAGCCAATCTTTGCGGCAAGTGTGGAATGGTGACAATTGAATTAAACGGTTGCTGTCATGATGAAGTGAAAGTAATTAAGCTGGAACAAGATCAGCATACTACGCCGCTTTTATCTTATGATATTGCTCCTCTTAAACTAAACTTGTCAGATCCATCCGGTTTTATAGTTGCTTCATTTTATAAGGTAGAGCAGCAACGTCATTTTTATAATCATTCCCCTCCTTTATTATCTGAACAGGATATTTATTTGCGGAATAATGTTTTTCGGATATAGAAAACAGTAGTGCAACTTTAGCCAAAAGCTATAAGTTTTTCGCACTGGATGGCTATCATTTTTTTGTTTATTCCTAATCATTATATTAAATTAATAAATTTTTAAAAATAATTATCATGAAAAAATTAAAAATATTTTCTTTAGCAGCCTGTTTACTTGCTATTTGCAATTTATCTTTTGCACAAACAAAAACAGAAACTTTTAAGGTATCCGGTAATTGCGGCATGTGCAAATCAACTATTGAAAAGGCAGCTAAAACAGCAGGTGCCAGTTCTGCAATATGGAATGAGGACACTAAGGATTTGACAGTAATGTACAGCAGCAGTTCAACCAACACCGCAAAGATTCAGCAAAAAATAGCTACAGTGGGTTATGACAATGTTGGATTTAAATCCACCACAGAAGCATACCAAAAACTTAGTAAGTGTTGCCAGTACGAAAGAAGTGAAGCAACAGCTGAGCTTGCCTGCTGCAAAGATGGTAAATGCACAATGCCCGGCCATGATGGAAAAGATTGTTGCAAAAAAGACGTTTCAAAAATGGAGTGCAGTAAAGATGGTAAATGCAGCAAGGAAGGCCATAGTGGCGCTGACTGCTGTAAGAAATCCAATTAATAACAGTAAAGATTTAGTATGAAAAAATTATTAATTGTTTCTGTAATGATTATGCTGGTAATGCAGTCGAATGCCCAGTTTACAAAAGCAAGATTGCAGGCAACTGGTCTTACCTGTGCAATGTGCAGTAATGCTATTAATAAAGCGCTGCAGAAAGTATCATTTGTTCAGTCAATTACGTCTGATATTAAAAACTCCGCTTTCAATATCGTATTTAAGCAGGGAGCAGCCGTAAATATTGATGCGCTGAAAGATGCGGTAGATGATGCAGGATTTTCCGTTGGTAGTCTTAAAGTGACAGGCACATTTAATAATGTGGCAATTGCGGCAGATCAGCATGTAAAAATTGGTGAGGAAAATTTTCATTTTTTGCAGGTAAGCAACCAGGTATTAAATGGCGAAAAAACAATAACCGTATTAGATAAGAACTTTGTGACGGCTAAGGAGTTTAAAAAATACAGCAGTGACACAAAAATGGGTTGTATGCAAACGGGTAAAGCTGGTGCCGGCTGTGTAAAGGATGGTATCTCTGATGGTGACAGGATTTACCATGTTACTATTTAATAAATTATTACAGAGGCTGTCTCAGAAGTCAATTTGAATATCATATTAAGCTTGTCGAAATATTGATAATCAAATTGATGCCTTCGATAACCCTTCGATAAACTCAGGATAACAAAGGTTGATAATCATTTTGAGATAGCCTCTTTTAAATTTATACTATGATAAAATCCAAAATCTATTTACTTTCTTTTTTTATTGTTTCTGCAATTACTACCCTGAATGCCCAACCCCGTCAGGGAATGCAGGCAGCAGAAATTGCTCTGCCTACTGCTACCGGTGATACCATCCGCCTTTCTTCCTTAAAAGGCAAAATGGTACTGCTCGATTTTTGGGCATCCTGGTGTGGTCCATGCAGGGGTACTAACAAGAACCTGGTGAAGTTGTATCCAAAATTCAAATCAAAGGGGTTCGAAATATTTGCGGTTTCGCTGGATGATGATATAGACAAATGGAAAAAAGCGATAAAGCAGGATAAAATAAGCTGGTTACAGGTAAATGATGCCGGCGGCTGGGATGCAAAGACTGCTATAGAATGGAATATCAATGCTATTCCCACATCGTACCTC
>JBKJXQ010000132.1:0-2869 GCA_046716235.1 Chitinophagaceae bacterium | reverse complement strand
CCTTTCCCTCTTCACTACTTTTGGCCATTAATTGCATACCGAGACAGATGCCGAGAATAGGTTTTTTCTTTTCCAGCACAAATTCATTCAGTTCATTTATCATCCCCAGTTTTGAAAGATTTTGCATAGCCCTTTCAAAATGACCAACACCCGGCAAAATAATTTTATCTGCCTTTGCAATTTCTGCAGGGTCAGCAGAAATTACAGGATTCACATTCATCCGGGATAAACTTCTTGCAACCGAATGCAGGTTACCCATACCGAAATCCGGGATTAAAACCCGTGTTAGCATAATAATTTTTTTTAGTATCCGATGGTTGGTTATGTAATTAATAGCCACTTTACTCAAAATACCAATACGGTATTATGAGTATGAATTTAAATAGATAAGTGTTTGAAGGTTAATTTTATAGCGGCTTTATGAAGGAACTTAAATAATGGATTTTTACAATATACGTACTTTTTTTATTGTTGGATTACTAACGATAAAAATATAAAAATTTAAGCTTTAATCCCTGTTGTTACTGAAGTGTTAGCGGTAATATCGTTTCATGTTAAACTGCCTGTTTTTTATTTGATAACAGGAATTTCTACAACAAATTTGGAACCTTTATCTTTTCCATCACTTTGTGCCCACACTTTACCATGATGGGCTTCAACTAATGTTTTCACTATAGAAAGTCCTAAACCGGCAGTGCTTTCTTCACCTGTAGGCTGAGCACTTAACCGGGTAAAGCGTTGAAACAGATTTTTCTTGTCTTCTTCCGAAAGACCTGGCCCTTCATCACAAACTTCCAGAACAGCGTGGCTGTTTCTTTCTTTAATAGTTATTATAATATTTTTATTTTTTTGAGAATATTTGATAGCATTATTAATCAAATTATCTGCTATTTCAGTTAATTTATTTTCATCGGCAAGCACCAAAGAATGCGTTTCAGTATTTATTTGTAATTTTTGGTTTTTCTTATTTGCTAAAATCTGGTTTGTGGTTACCACTTTTTTAATCAAATCTGCAAAATCTAATTTAGCAAAACGAAGCTTAATTTCCCTGGCTTCTTCGCTGGCAGTTTCTAATAGTTTGTCAATAGTATTGTTCATTTTGCTACCAGTCGTACTTATGAGATTACACATATCGTCAATAACTTGCGGATTGCTTTTTTCTTCCTTTATTAACCCGGCAGCTATAATTATTGCGGCTAAAGGATTCTTCAGGTCGTGGGTAAAAATACTTAATGCTTGATTTTGATTATATATTGCTATTCTTGCAGCTAACCTCAATTCCATTTGGTCTATCACCATATTGGCTAAGCTGTGTAAAATATCTTTTTGGAGAGTTGTAAATTGTCTTGGCTTTTTATCAAGCACACAAAAAGTTCCTAAGTTATACCCTCCTTTAACTTTAAGTGGAACTGCAGCATAAAATCTTAAACCAAATTCACCAGCCACTAATGGATTTGCTAAAGTACGAATGTCAGTAAGTGCATCTTCTACTAAATAAATTTCATCAGATAAAATTACAGAAGCACATAAGCCTGGTTCACGGTCAATTTGGGGCGCATCCAATCCATACCGTGATTTAAACCAAATTCTATCTGTATCAACCAATGAAATGAGAGCAATAGGCACATCAAGTAATTTTGCAGCCAATTTTGTGAATTGGTCAAAACTTCCATCAGGTGGTGTATCCAATATATCATATTTTTTTAAAGCTTTTATTCTTTCTGCTTCCACCTGAATAGATATATTTCCTGAATTTTCCATTTTAATTTTTGTGAGTAGACTCCAAATATTACTACTACCGATCAGGTGTTGCTGCAGGCGGGAGTTTTATGATGTTCAGCCCAGAACAAATCCTGATTCAAAATATTTGTTGAAGTTAAGAACTAAAGCTAAATTATTAACGTCGAGCCGAAACCAAAGCTGATAGTGAACTACAGCCGAAGTTACAACGTCCTGCCCCAATAACGCCAAGCCGAAGTTACAACGTCCAGCCCCAAAAACGCCAAGCATCTATGTAAAAGCGGTAATTTAAGAGTCACTAAAAATTCAAAAATGAATTACACTCAAACTACCGCTATACCAAAGTTGTTTATTGGTATGGACGTACACAAAAAAAGCTGGACAGTAAATTTTAAAACAGATTTATTTGATAATAAAACAGTGACGATGCCAGCTGACGCTTCTGCATTAATCAGCTATGTAGAAAAGAATTTTATGGGTCATGAAATAAGTTGTTGTTATGAAGCTGGCTGTTGTGGCTATTGGATAGCAAGGGCATTGTTGGAAAAAGGCTGGGAAGTAAAGGTTGTCAATCCTGCAGATGTACCAAGAATCAATAAACAGGACTGGCAGAAGACAGATAAACTGGACAGCCGCAATTTATGTAAGCATTTAAGTGATGATAATTTAAAAGGGATTTATATTCCTGACGAAGAACAAGAGCAGTTGCGCAGTTTATTCAGAAGGCGGATACACCTGGCCCGTCAGTTACGAACGATAAAAAATCATATCAAGAGTCAGTTATTGTATTATGGAATAAAATTATCGGAAGCCTACGATAATCCCAACTGGAGCCGGGTGATGAAAAGCTGGATTGGTAATTTACAATGGAAGTACATCAGTGCGGCAGAAAGTATACGAAGCCGGTTGAAGCAATTGGAGTTTGTGTGGTATGAAGAATTACATATCAGTAATGTATTAAGGGCCTATTGCCGCAAGTATTATAAAAACGATTATTACTTGTATATGAGTGTACCGGGTATAGGTGGTATTACAGCATCAGCACTACTGGCGGAGTTGGGAGATATAAGAAGGTTTAATCGTTTAGATGAGCTGGCCGCTATTGTGGGGTTGGTGCCAGGTATGTATC